>CAVLCX010000164.1:0-4504 GCA_963661525.1 bacterium | reverse complement strand
TTCCTTTTCCCTGCCGATTACAGGGTCAATCTTTCCCTCTTTTGCAAGAGCGGTTAAATCTCTGCCGAACTCATCCAAAGTAGGTGTTTTAGATTTACCGTTTTTGCCTTTTCTTCCCGAATATTTCTCATCGGCACTTTCTCTGCCGGATTCATTTACAAGTTCTTCAAAAAGTTGGCGTTCATCAATACCGAAAGAATTTATAAATTTAACGGCATATGAATCACCCTCCTGAAGAACCGCCATAAGAAGATGTTCAGTATCAACAAAACTTCTTCTCATACTTCTTGCATATTGAAATGCAACATCAAGAACTCTTTTAGTTCTCGGGGTAAAATCATCAGGTGTTAATTTCGTTTGCATTCCCTGACCGATATATTCTTTAATCAAATTTTCTACATCTTCGGCAGTAATGCCTTTTTCTTGAAGAGTATTAAGTGCAATGCCGCCGTCTGTTTTCAAAAGACCGAGCAAAATATGCTCGCTTCCTACATAATTGTGGCCAAACTCTTCTGCTGATTTAACAGCAAAGTTCAAAGCCTCATTAGCTCTTTGAGTAAAATAGCTAAACTTATACATAGTAATTCCTCCTTTAGAAGCTGAAAGCCACTTAAGAAGTAAAGCTCTTAAGCTAAGCTTTCTCTTACATATTGCGCACGAATTTTTTCTGTATCGTCAACAGTCAATCCCTCGTCACTTTCACTCATTATCGTGGCTGTTCCCACATCGTGAAGAA
This sequence comes from bacterium, assembly GCA_963661525.1. Lineage (GTDB taxonomy): Bacteria > Bacillota > Clostridia > Oscillospirales > Acutalibacteraceae > Eubacterium_R. The sequence continues at coordinate 3,768 of CAVLCX010000164.1, read as the reverse complement.
GTCTTGAAACTGTTTCGTATTTTTCATCAAAGCTACCCATTGATATTCCGAGCCTTACAAGTGAAATAAGGCTGTAAAATTCTTTGGCAGTAAGCTTTCTTGCCATTTTAAGTGTACCCATAGCCCTGAAGATTTCATCTTCAAAATCTTCATACTTAATAAGTTCTTCTCTATATGCTCTTTCCTGCTTAACAATTTGCTCGCAAATACTGTTTAAATTATCAATAGCACTTTTTTCGGTGATACCGAGAGTAATCCTGTTAGACAGCTCATAAAAATCACTGTTATTGGAATATACCGGTTTAACATCAAATCCGAGTTTTGAAACCATATTGGTTAAAGATAAAATCATACCTTTTGCAGAAATTGCAGGCAAGTGAAGAATAAAGGAAGCTTTAAGACCCGTTCCCAAATTCATAGGGTTTGAAGTTAAAAATCCTAATTTTTCGCTAAATGCAATTTTGAGATTATTTATTAGAATATCATCAAGCTCATCTGCTTTTTTGTATGCTTCTTCAAGGTTTTGACCGCTTGATACAGCCGAAAGCCTGATATGGTCTTCCTCACAAAGCATTATTGACACCGATTCATCCTTTGATACTATAACAGAGCCAAAACCGTTTTGCTTGGCAAATTCAGGGCTTATAATTCCCTGCTCTGCCATTGATACTTTTTTCAAATCGCTCATACTTTGAAGTTCGGTTAAATCAAATTCACCGGCAAGCGGAGAATTTTTTATAGATGCAAAAATCTTTTTGCAAACCATTTTTCTGACTTCATTGCTCATTCTTGAAGGGAAAGGAGCGTCAGCGAGATTTCTTGCAAGCCTTATTTTAGATGAAACAACAACATCGCTGTTATTTCCCTGAACTGTGTACCACTTACTCATTTTTACCCTCCTGAATTTCCTTGATTTTATCACGGATAACTGCCGCATCTTCAAATCTTTGTTCGTTAATTGCGGCTTTCATTTGCTCTTGTAAAGATTCAAGTTCGCTTTTTTCACTCACTTGTTCTTTCTTATCACTTGTATCTTCGCTCTTTTCATTTTCTTCGCTGTATGATACGAATTTGCCGATATGTTTTGTTTTACCGTGAATTTTCCTTAATGAAGGTTCAAGCTTATCTTCAAATTTATCATAGCAATCTGCACATCCCATTCTGCCGCTTTGAACAATATCATTAAATGATGAGCCGCAGGTTTGGCATCTGTCTACACCGGCAAGTGAATTCATAGCTGCAACCCCTGCACCGAGGAAATTGCCAAGGAATGAATCGCCGAACATTTCACTCATACTTGGCATACGAAATTCATCCATAACTCCTAATTCCTTTGCACATTCACTGCAAAGGTGCATTTCTTCTTTGTGACCGTTTATATTTCTTTTAATAAAAGTAGTTGCTTCATTTTGATTACAATGTTGACAACGCATAATAAATACCTCCTAATCAACTGATGCTATAAGCATTTGTTTGAGCAAGTTTGCTCTGATCTGATTTTTAGTTTCATTTTCAATGCCTTTAAAATTATTGTCAGCCACAACCGACATCATAATTCTTCCGGCTTTGTCGCTTATCAATCCCTGATAATGCAAATTGTAAATGTTTGCTTTTGCACTCTTTTCATCAATCGAATTGCCAATTGAATTTACAAGTGACATAATTGCATTTTCCTTTGTGGCAGCTCGTGTAATCATTATATAACCTCCGCCGCCACGCCTTGATTCTATTCTGTAACCCTGTTCGGGCGTAAATCGTGATGTAATCACATAATTTATCTGACTAGGAACACAACCGAGCTGTGCTGCCAAATCATTACGCTGAATTTGGATTGTCGGTGTGTCATCATCAAACATATTAAGAATCATATCGGCTATCGCGTCACTCAGTTTCATTTTCCAATCACTTCCTTATATTTTCAGGCCATCGTCAAAACATTTTACGCGCTTTTTAATCTCACTAATCCGTGTTTGTCTTTGACTTTCTTTGACCTTCTATCGTAATAATAGCACAAAGGTCAGGAAAAGTCAATAGTGTTTTTAAATTTTTTTGACTTTTTTTGACCTTTGATTTTCAAAGCATAATTTAGGCATAAAAAAAGATGTTTAGTCTTAAAACTAAACATCTTTTTAATTAAGCTTTTTCAATTAAACATACTGCATGAGCGGCAATACCCTCTTTAGCACCGGTAAAGCCCAATCCCTCTTCGGTTGTAGCTTTAACCGATACAAAATCTATATCAACATTGCAGGCTTTTGCAATATTTTCACGCATTGAGTAAATATACGGTGCCATTTTAGGCACTTGCGCCAATATAGTGGAATCAATATTTACTATCTTATAGCCTTTAGCATTTACCTGCCTTACAACTTCTTCCAAAAGCTTTAAACTGTCTGCGCCTTTCCATTTATCATCAGTATCAGGAAACAGGTGGCCTATATCACCCATTGCAGCTGCGCCTAAAATCGAATCGGAAATTGCGTGAAGCAATACATCGGCATCGCTATGGCCCAAAAGTCCCAAATCACTCGAAATATCAACACCGCCGATTATGCATTTTCTGCCGTCAACAAGCTTATGAACATCATATCCGTGGCCTATTCTCATCATTCTTCACCTCGCAATTTTAATATTGATTCAGCTAAAGGAACATCATCCGGAGTGGTTATTTTAATATTAGAATAATCACCGATTACTACATATACATCCTCATTTATATTTTCTAAAAGTTTGCAGTCGTCCGTAAAATCCTTACCCTGCTTTTTTGCACATTTCATTGCTTCAACATATTTATCAAAATTGAAAATCTGCGGAGTCTGAATTGCAATAAGGCTTGAACGATTAGGTGTATCAATAATTTTGTTATTATTATCAATAATCTTAATTGTATCTTTAACAGCTACGCCCGTAGCGGCTGCGCCGTATTTTTCTGCCGAGCGTAAAGTATCAACAATCTCTTTTTCTGTCACAAGAGGCCTTGCACCGTCGTGAATAATAAGCATATCGCAAGAATCAACGGTTTTAACTGCATTTGAAACACTTTCCTGCCTTGTTGAGCCACCGATACAATATGATATATCATAACCCGAAAGAACTTTTTCATATAAATGAATATCGTTTTCACGAACAACTACAATAATATTATCAATATCACTGATTTTTGAAAAAGTCTTTACTGTTCTTTCAATTACAGTCATACCGTTAATTTCAAGAAGAAGTTTGCTTTTATCAGCTTTCATTCGCGTACCGTTACCGGCAGCCAATATTATGGCAGTATTACTCATTTTTCAATTTCTCCACTTCTTCAATAGTTGGGGTTGCGAATTCTGTATTATATGTGTCATATATTACAAAACCCGGTTTTGCGCCATTTGGCTTGCGTATATTTTTAACCAAAGTATAATCAACAGCCACATTTGACGATTCCCTTGCTTTACTGTAATAAGCGGCAATAACAGCACAATCATGAATAGCGTCATCACTTATTTGCATTCCTGAAGTTTCGCAAATAACATGGCTTCCCGCTGACGACTGAACATGAAACCAAGTATCATAATTCTTGGCTGTTTTCATAGTCAGCTTATCATTCATAACATTATTTCTGCCTACATAAACATCAAAACCGTCGCGCGTTTTAAAATGCATAGGTTTGAGTGCTTTTTGCTCTTTTTTCTTATCGTTGGTTTTTTTAATATATCCTTGCGACGCAAGTTCAGCTTTAATAGCGGTAATTTCGCTGTCGGTTTCCGCCCTTGAAAGAGAATCAAT
>CAVLCX010000163.1:0-4510 GCA_963661525.1 bacterium | reverse complement strand
ATGTATAAAAGAAATGGCTGTTTTTCGTTGTTTTGGGAGTATTTCATATTTTTTATCTGTTTCGTAATGATCAGGCCGTCGGTTCGAGTCCGACCAGCAGCTCCAAAAGGCTAGGATATACCTAGCCTTTTTTATATGGATTTGAACCGACGACAGGTGGCTCCAAATCGCAAGCTTATCCCAATCCATTTATTTTTTAAAATTTAGATGTTATAAATATTATCATTGTTGAAAAAAATAATAGAAAATAGTATAATATTTCCTATATTAGTTTTTCGGAGGATTATCGTGTCGAAATTTGGAGAGGTATTAAGGGAATATATAAGTAAAAACGGGTATTCAATCAATGAATTTGCAGGTAAATGCAAAATTGACAGGGCGTGGCTGAGCAATGTGTTATCCGGCAGAAAAGAATTAAGTGAAGCAAAGTTTGATAATATTTTAAAATCAAAGCTTTTGAGTGAATCGCAAAATGAAAATCTGATTGCACTTTACAGATTAAAGGATTTTTCAAGTGACCAAGTTGAAAGAATGGAATATATAATTGAGCGTTTATCAAGAAAAACAAGACGCAATGATTCCATTGTTCCCATTGAATATGATGAAAACAGAAGAATGTATCTCGGAAAAGCAAATTTGCTTTCAGTTCTTTACAGAATCATTGAAAATAAGGATGAACTTTCGTTTATTTATACAAATATTCCGACTGAAGCCGAAGAAAGCCTTGATGTATTATATAATTTTTTAAAGCAGGATGATTATAAAAATATTGATTATAAGCATATTTTTATGACTGATGACGGTGTGTCAATTCATAATATCAGCACATATTTTACCATTTGTGATTTTGCAGAGCTTGGATATACCGATTTTTCGGTAATAAAGGATGTTGAACTCACTTCACTGAATACAAATGACTTCTTTCCGTATTTTATACTTACGGATAAAAAGATGATGCTTTTTGATGCAGATTTTAATAATGCAATAGTTAGTTTTGATGATAAAATTATCAATGTTCATACTCAAAAATTTATGGCGTTGTATGGAAAGGGCGAAAATCCGGTTCTTTCATTTTCAAATGCAGTTGAGCTTATGCGAACTCTTACAGCAATGCACGACAGTACATCGGAACTTTCATTTACACCTGATTTTTGCATTACCCCTTGCCTTGATTACGATATTCTCAACAAAAATGCTTCTCCGGATTTACCTAATAAGGAATTGCTGATTAGAGCGGTGCTTAATCATTATAATCTCGATTATTCGCATTTTTCCAATTTTATTACTATTGAATCAATAAACAAATTTGCAAAAGACGGAATTGTTTATGAAATTCCCCGTGATTATCTTCTCCCTGTTGATGTTGAAAGCAGAATTAAACTTTTAAAACGCATTAAGGATAATATTGATAACAACGGTAAATATAAAACTTATATTTTTAATCCTACCAAATTTAATTATAATTCATATGATATTCAGGTTGAAAAAATCGGAGTTTTGACTATTTGCGGAATAAGGCAGGGTAATAAAGATAATGTTCAAAGCTTTATGGGCGAATGGTTTTGTTCAATAGACGATGAAAATATTTTCAAAGATTTTATGAATTTGGAAAAATATATTGTTGAAAGTAAGACCGTTTATTCAGATGAATTTTCAAGCCAATATGTTTCAAATCTTATTTTGGAATTGAGTGCGCAGCATTCTAAAGGAGAAATATAATGGTACTTCATACTATTTCACCTGTGTATGATAATAATTCGCGCGTGCTTGTGCTAGGCTCGTTTCCAAGTGTAAAATCAAGGGAAGAGGGCTTTTTCTACGGCCATAAGCAAAATAGATTTTGGAAAGTGCTTTCAAATTGCTTTGATTGCGCTTTGCCGCAAACAATTGATGAGAAAAAGGAATTATTGCTTTCAAACGGTGTTGCGCTTTGGGATGTTATTTACTCTTGTGATATAACAGGCTCGTCTGACAGCAGTATAAAAAATGCAGTGCCAAACGATATTTCAAAAATACTTGCGGCGGCAGATATTCAAAAAATTATAACAAACGGTAAAAAGGCAGACGCACTTTATAAAAAATATATTGAGCCTGAAACTAAAATTAAAGCTGTGTGCCTGCCGTCAACAAGCCCTGCCAATGCACAGTGGTCGCTTGATAGGCTTTGTGATGAGTGGAAAAACGAATTAAGATAAAAAAATGACTGTTCATTTGAACAGTCATTTTTGCGTTTATGCACTCGGTCTGCCAAGAACCTATATTTCAGTGCAAATGTCAATTGATTTGTTGCTGTTTATTTCGCGATTCATAACCTTGTCAATACTGTTAAAGAAAATGTCATTTTTATTATCATTTTCAGCGAAATATAGTTATAACATTCGATGAACACCGTTAAGAAATATTTTGTCCTTAAACTTGCCGTTGGTTTTGCTTTTCTTAGAACGCATTTCTTCAAATTCTTTGCCGTTAATGTTTCTGTATTCTAAAATAGCACTTATTACCTCAACAAGGTCGCATAATTCCAAGATATCATCGGATTCATTAAATTCAGTTAATTCTTCTGAAAGTTTTTTCTTTAATTCATTATAGTAATCGGAGGAATCAAGAATCACAAAATCCGGTTTATCTCCTTTTTGCTCTATTATGTTAGGTATATTATCTCTTACAAGCTTATTCATTTTTTCATACATAAAATGACAGTCTCCTTTATTAAAAGTGTTTTGCATTTTATCCCTAGAGTTATTTGTTTATCTGAAAATGAAACAAATTTCGTAGGGGAGACCATCGGTTGCCTTGTTATAAAAAATCATTTAATCAAAGCTACGAGGCCTACGCCGAGTCCGCTGACAGCCATAAGAGCCGCTAAAATTACTGCGGTTACTTTAACCCATTTTTGTTGCACTGTTTATATCTCCTTATTTCATCAGCTCATCGGCGTCTTTAAGTAATTGTTGTGCAATTTGCTTTGCATTTTCCTCACTTGTGCCGACTGCTGTAATATATGCTTTAATCTTTGGCTCTGTACCTGACGGGCGCACGATTACTTTGTTACCGTCTGTAAGAGTGTAAGCAAGTACATTTGATTTCGGAAGCGTGATTTCACTTTCTTCGCCTGTTTTAACATCGGTGGATTTTGAAGTTTTGTAATCATCAATTTTGGTTACTTCATAACCTGCAAAGGATGATGGCTTGTTAACTCTTAAACCGTCCATAATTGCAGCCATTTTTTCCATACCCGACGCACCTTCAAATGTGTAGCTTTGTACGGTGTTGCAATAATATCCGAATTCATCATAAAGGGCATTCATTACATCAATAAGGGTTTTGCCCTGCGCCTTATAATAAGCTGCCATTTCGCAAATGAGCATTGATGCAACAACTGCGTCTTTATCCCTTGCGTGTGTGCCTGCAAGGTAACCGTATGATTCTTCAAATCCCATAACAAAATCTTCGCTTCTGCCCTCGCTTTCAAGCTGGGTGATAAGCTCGCCTATATACTTGAAGCCGGTAAGAAGATTTTTAAATGTGCAGTTATATTTTTTTGCAATAACTTCTGCAAGGTCGGTTGATACAAAGGACTTAACAGCTATTGAGTTTTCGCTTAATGTGCCTTGCTCCTTTTTCTGTGATAAAAGATAATTAAGAAGCATTGCGCCTACTTCATTACCCGTCATAAGCTGAAATTCGCCGTTGCCGTTATTTACCGCAATGCCGACTCTGTCACAGTCAGGGTCAGTTGCAAGAAGTAAATCAGGCTTAACATTTTCAGCAAGTTTTAATGCACATTCAAATGCCTGCTTGATTTCAGGATTAGGGAATGGGCAGGTTGGGAAGTTACCATCAGGGTTTTCCTGCTCGGGAACAATGTGAATGTTTTTAACACCTATTCTGTCAAGAATTTTTCTGACCGGTTTATTGCCTGTACCGTTTAACGGTGTGTAAATTACATTTAAGTTTGCTTTTTCACATATGCCCATATTAACGCATTGCTTGATAACTTCATCAAGGAATAAGTCAATAACATCTTGCCCCATATATTCAATAAGGCCTTTTTCTTTTGCTTCGTCAAAATCCATTGTTTTGATTCCGGTGAAGTAATCAACCTTTTGAATGAAATCGTATGTTTCGGCAGCTTCCTCGTCTGTCATTTGATAGCCGTTTTCGTTATAGCATTTGTATCCGTTATATTTTGCAGGGTTGTGCGAAGCGGTGAGAATAATACCGCTTGATGTTTTAAAATGCCTGATTGCAAATGAAAGGCAAGGTGTAGGCTCAAGTTCTTCATAAAGATAAACTTTGATACCGTTTGCGGCAAGAGTTTTAGCGGCTTCAACAGAAAAGTATTCTGATTTGATTCTTGAATCATAGCCGATTGCGATTGACGGGTTTTCAAAATGCTTGTTAAGGAAATCGGCAAGACCTTGTGTTGCTCTGCCGACGGTGTAATAGTTCATTCTGTTAGTTCCAGCGCCGATTACACCTCTAAGCCCAGCTGTGCCGAATTCAAGGC
>CAVLCX010000162.1:2880-4513 GCA_963661525.1 bacterium | reverse complement strand
ATATTGTAGTTCTCAACGCATATACGGAAGAACCTATTTCTATCCTGCAAAAAGAGGGAATACAGATTAGAGGTGTTGACAGAAAATGATATACCTTGATAACAGTGCCACAACTAACCCAAAACCTCTGCCTGTAAAAAACGCTGTTTCAAAAGCGATGAATTATTATAGTTTTAACAGCGGCAGGGGCGGGTATAAAGAATCGGTCAATACTTCAAATATGATTTTTACCGTGCGTGAAAAAATTGCAGATATGTTTTCGTTTCTGCCACAAAATATTGCATTTGTGCCAAATTGCACCTTTGCTTTGAACTGTGCAATAAAAGGTATAGCAAAACCGGGCGACCGTTTTATAATATCGAATCTTGAACATAATGCAGTTGCACGCCCTGTTTATTCGCTTTATGAAAAAGGCATTATTTCTTATGATGTGGCAAGATTTTCATATGATAAGGAAGAAACAATAAATAATTTTAAAAGCTTAATTAAGCCTAATACAAAAGCAATTGTTTGTATGCACGCTTCAAATGTATTCGGTTGTGTTTTTCCGATAAAGGAAATAGGAAAGCTTGCACATGATAACGGTATTATTTTTATAGTTGACGCGGCGCAAAGTGCCGGTGTTTTGGATATAGATGCAAATAGAGATAATATTGATATTTTGTGCGCACCCGGGCATAAAGGTTTGTATGCACCGATGGGAAGCGGCTTTATTGCAGTAGGTGACGGTGTCACGCTTGATACAATTATTGAGGGCGGCACAGGCTCAATGTCATTGATACTTTCACAGCCGAAAGATTTGCCGGACAGATTGGAATCAGGCACACTTAATAATATTGCGATTTGCGGCCTTGCGGCAGGAATTGATTTTGTTAATAATAAAAAGATTGATAATATCTATAATCACGAAAAGTCTTTGATGAGTATGGTATATAAAGAAATGTCAAAAAATGATAATGTTACTCTTTATACACCCGATTTTAAAGATGCTTTTTCAGCACCGATATTGTCTTTTAATTTTAAAGATTATCCTTCAGAAAAAACCGCATCGCTTTTGGCACAAAAAAATATTGCCACAAGGGCAGGGTTTCATTGCTCCAAGCTTGCACACGAAGCGTTTAATACAAATGAACGCGGAACGGTGCGCATAAGCCCGAGTGTATTTACAAATTTTTCTGAATGTGAAATATTTATTAACACTTTAAAAAAACTTTAAATAACTCAAATATTTACTTTATTTATCAGTAATTGTGTGATAAAATAAATAACGGTAAATAGTAATTAAGGAAGTTAATTATATGTTAGTGAAAATAAGCGATACATTTAATAAAATTTTAAGTGTATTTTCAACATTTGGCATATCGGATGCGCTTGATATTATTCTGGTTGCGGTAATAATATACATTTGTGTGCGTATCATTAGGGAAAGCAGAGCAATGCAGCTTGCTAAAGGCTTTATTTTTATTGCTATTGTTTATGGCATTGTTACACTGCTTGATATGGAAGCGTCAAGTTTTATATTTAAAGCGATATTTTCTAATATTCTGATAATTCTTGTAATTCTTTTCGGCCCTGAAATTCGTAATATTCTTGAGCAAATCGGTAAAGGCGCAACATCGAAGAGCCTTAAATC
>CAVLCX010000162.1:0-2870 GCA_963661525.1 bacterium | reverse complement strand
TATTCACCCGGGTGTTGCTGTTGATATTGCCGAAATTTCCGATTGTATAGAAGTAGTATGTAAAGCCTGTGCAAATATGAGCGATCAAAAGGTAGGCGCTCTCATTTGCTTTGAAAATGAAACACTTCTTGGAAATGTAATTAAATCCGGTACAATTCTTCAGGCGAAAGCTTCAAGGGAACTTGTTGAAAATATTTTTTATCCAAAATCACCGCTTCATGACGGTGCGATGGTTATCCGTGACGGTAAGATTTATGCAGCAGGCTGTATATTGCCGCTCACCAAAAAGCTTGTATCATCTTCACTCGGTACAAGGCATAGGGCAGGTATCGGGCTTACAGAGGAAAGCGATGCTTTGGTTGTAATTGTAAGTGAAGAAACAGGTGCTATTTCCGTGGCAAAGGGCGGAATCTTGCAAAGGGATGTTTCATACGGTGATTTGAGAGATATTTTAACTACTCAATTTATTCCGTCAGGCTCCTCCGATGATGATAAAATCATCAATAAGCTTGTAAGGAGGATAAAGAAATAATGGCAAATACAAATAATAAAAAAAACAAAAAGTTCTCTTTAAGAAAGCTTATTTATAATGATAAATATTTAATTGTATTTTCAATCATAACAGCTATTATCGTGTGGGTTTCAACATCAATGAGCCTTTCACCCGAAACTACCAAAACCATTACTGTTCCCGTTAATGTTGATTTCAGCAATACTGCGGCAGACCAGCTTGGTATCAAGTGCTATGGGGATACTAAAATTGATGTTGATGTAACTGTTAACTGCAAAAAATATCTAGCAAGGGATATTTCAGCAGATGACCTTAAAGTTCAGCTGCAAACAAATGCTGTAACATCTAAAGGAAATTATGAAGTACCGATAACTGTTTCGTCTGTAAACGAAAATGCCGATTTTAATATTTCATCATATTATCCTACCGTGTATAAAGCTTACTTTGATGTAGAGGACGAAAAAACACTTGATATTGATTTGACTTATACCAATGATGATTTTGTTGCGGACGGTTATGTTGTAGGCGAAACTTTGCTCAGTGAAAAAGTTGCAAAGGTAAAAGGTCCTAAATCATATGTATCAAAAGTTAAAAAGCTTGTTGCAAATGTGGATATAGAAAATAAGCTTAAATCCACACAATCTATTGATATTACCGTTGTGCCTGTTGATGCCGGCGGCAATGCAGTTGATTATGTATCTGTTGATACCGATTCTAAAAATCTTACTGTTACCATTCCTGTTTTAAAAGAAATGACATTGAATGTAACAAGTTCATTTACCGGCAAGCCGGACGGTGTAGATGAAAGCAAATTTGATGTGTCATACAGTGTTGATAAAGTATCGGCCGCAGTTCTTGAAGATTCGGGAATTAAAGATGCCAATATAGGTAATATTGATTTTTCACAACTTAATGTCGGCAAAAATACTATTAAGTTTGATGTTACAACACTTGACGGAATAGTAATTCTTGATGATGTTAAGGAAATTACCGTTACCGTAAATGTGCCAAGCACCTATAAAACAAAAAAGATTGCGGTTAACAAAGATTCCGTAACTGTTACAAATGTACCTGACGGTTACGAAGCTAATGTTATTTCTGTGAATTCAAAGGAAGTAACTGTTATAGGTTCACAGTCAAATCTGAATAATGATAAAATAGGTGTCGGAATGGCGGTAGATTTATCATCGTATAAAAGTGATGATATTTCTTCGGGCAGAGATTACTATGATATAACACCTAATATTGAAAATTCATCAGGATGTTGGGTTTACGGTGATTATAAAGCTCAAATTGAACTTGTAAAGAAATAGAATATATTATTTGGAAGGGCGCTTTTTATAGCGCTCTTTTGTTATGTTTGGGTTAAATTATTTTAAGTTTATGTTAAATAAGCGATAAGAAGCCTTTACTGAATTTTTACTCATTTTTTACCGAACCTTGATTATATTTTAATTGTGGTATTATACAATTAAACCATCGAATTAAGAAAGGAGCGATAATATGAGCGAGAAAATTAAAACCGCATTATCATCGGTATTAGCTGTGTCACTTGTAGTATCAGTAATGACCGCTTCGGGATTTACTTGCCTTGCAAGTGTTAATAACGATGATGATTATTCAAATGTACAATATACATATATTGAACAATAATTGCTGCAAGCAGTTGTAAATTGCTTACAGCATTTCGCTTATTTGAAGGTTAAATTATGGAAAATAATATTATATATACAGATGAATCTTTAGCTGCTGACAGCAAAAATACTTTTAAAGATAAGATAATCAAATTTGTTAACAAACACGCAGAAATATGGAAATTTATTAAATTTACTTTTACCGGTGCATCAACTTCAGTGCTGGAACTTGCTGTGTTTTGGGTTTTGCAATATGTTGTTTTTAAATCTCTTAATGAAGTTCCCGTTACCGATAACGCTGTTCTTTCTTTTTTGGGAATTGAATATAAGGGATATATGTATTCGTATTTTATTTCGGCAGTAATAGGCTATGCCGCAGCTTATGTTATGAACAGAAAGCTGACTTTTAAAGCAGACGCTAATCCTATTCTTTCAACAGTTTTATACGCCATTATGGTTATTTGCACAATAACTTTTAATACTTGGTTTGGTTCTTTTTTGGGAACTCTTATTAAAAACAGCGGGCACGACAGCGTATTTATCGTATTGCTTACCAAGCTTATTGTTATGACTGTTCCTACTCTTTGGACTTATCCGCTTAACCGCTTTGTTATTCACAGAAAGAAAAAAGCTTGATTTTGTATATTCTTGTTTATTATAATTAAATAAAAAAGCAAAGAAAGAGATAAGTATGAAATACAAACTTTTAGCCTGTGACCTTGACG
>CAVLCX010000161.1:0-4520 GCA_963661525.1 bacterium | reverse complement strand
AGCCTACTCTGACTATATTTGAACCGTTTTTAACAGCGGCTTCATAATCGTGGCTCATACCCATTGATAAAATGTCCATATCTACATTATCAATCTTTTTATTCTTAATGTCAATGAAAGTTTGATACATTGACTCAAAATACTTTGAAACCTCTGCTTCGCTGTCACATATAGGCGGAATAGTCATAAGTCCTTTAATTTTAATGTTATCCATTTCGGCAACTTCGCTCACAAGCTCATTAAGCCCTTCAAGGTAAATACCGCTTTTTGATTCTTCCTTGCCAACATTAACTTCAAGCAAAATGTTGGTGTTCAATCCCTTTTTAGCAGATATTTTGCTGATTTCTTTTGCAAGGTGAACACTGTCAACAGATTCAATCATATCAACCTCGCCTACAATTTGCTTAACTTTATTTGTTTGCAAATGGCCGATAAGATGTTTTTCAACTCCATCTAAATGAAGCTCATCTTTTTTACCCAAGAATTCCTGAACTCTGTTTTCACCTATTAAGTCAGCACCTAAATCAAGAACTTTGTTAATATAAACGCTTTCAACTGTTTTGGTAACAGCCATAAGCCTTACATCTTCCGGTTTTCTGCCGGCTTTTATTGCAGCTTCCTGAATATTTGATAATACTTTTTTGTAATTATCCTGTACTGATTGAATTCTTGCTTCATCAGGTATAAACTTTTCCATCGTGTAAATCCTTTCCTTGCGTAATTATTTGGTCATATAAACGAATAGACTTTTCATCATCAGGTGTGTATTCAAACACTACATAATCCTTTGTTGAATAGATAATGTTTCCCTCTCTGCTTTCAACCTGATTTGCAACAAGGGTATAAACCATCTTTTCACCCTTATCGTTAATATGAATTGCTGAAGAAGGCACCTTAAATCCGGTGTATTCGTTAAATCTGATTTCAATATCTTCAAGTCGCATTGATGCAATTTCGCTGTCCATCTCGCTTGAACGAAGAATAAGTACAGACTCTTTCACACCCAAATCAAGCGTTGCACCGCTTATTACTTCACATTCAATGACTTTATCACTGTCTTTCAACGCAACATTTAATATGTCGCCGTCATCAATGTTTTTCACATCATCGGCACTTACCTTGCAGGCAAAATACCATTCATAATCTGTTACAAGCTTGCCGAGGCTGTCTGTTTTCTTCGCCTTTTGTGCCTGCGAAATATATTTATCAAGCGTTTTAACATCAAGCTTGTCTATATTTTTGTAATCAAAAGAAGTTTCGCATCCGTCACTGTATGATGAAAAAATGCCCGATTCTTTTGTACTGATGTATCCGTTAGGCTTGCAGGAATCAAGATTTATGGAATTAAGCTTTTTTTCAAGATTTTGCTTAACCTTACTGAAATCAATATCCTCACCGATAATCATCTGCCGCCTTGTTAATTTATCATTAAGGTCAAGCGACGCATTTTGAACAGACGATATATTGTAATTTGACGCATTGCGAACATAATCGTTAACATCGTTAATAACATCACTGTCAATCTGCTCAACATCGGTAGCTGTTCCCGCAGATTTACTTTCCAAATTGATATAATAATCTAATTGCTTTTGCAAATCGGTGGCAGTTGCATAATTTTCTGCATTATCGCTGCTTGCAAAAACCATAGCAATATTTCCGCCGACCTTTACTTTTTCGCCGTCGCCTACACAAGCTACCGTAACTCCGCTTGAATCACCTTCAACAATATGTTCATCACGAATTACAAGTGCCTTTTTATCAAGCGTTTGGTACACTGTTGACTGAACTGCTGTAATAGTTTGCACATCAACATGGGTTGCGCTGTAACATTCAGCAACAATGTAAGCCACAATTGCAATTAAAACTATTGCGATAACAATAATATCCTTAGAAACATATTTTGCGTTTTTATTCACTTTTTTCGCCTTTTTATCAGCCATTTAAAAAGTCCTCGCATTTATCTATAACTGTTTTAACAGCAGCATTTCTGTCATCATCAAAGGTGATATGCACAGCGCCCTGCCTTCTTTTAAACCAAGTAATTTGCCTTTTTGCATAATGGCGGCTTTCCTGCTTCAGCTTTTCAATGCAAGTTTCAAGCTCGGCTTCACCGCTTAAATATTTTGAAAGTTCTTTATGCCCGATAGCCTGTGCCGATGTTGCCTGATATTTGCCATACATAGCCTTTGCTTCATCAAGAAGCCCTGCTTCAAGCATTTTATCAACCCTATCGTTTATTCTGTCATAAAGAATTTGCCTGTTTTTGTATTCAAGTACAAAATAAAGAAAATCGTAAGGGCTTTTCTCTTTGCGTGACGCTTCGTTTTGCTGCGTCTTTCCGCTTCCTAAATAATGAAGTTCAAGAGCGCGAACAACCCTTTTTTTATTATTTTTATGTATATTTTCACTCGCCTGCCTGTCAACTTTTACAAGTTCATCATAAAGTTCGCAAACATCACGATTCATTAACTCTTGCCTTAATTTTTCATCAACTTCAACTTCGGCAAAGCTTATATTATCAACCAGGCTGTCAATAAATAAACCTGTTCCGCCGACTATAATCGGCACTTTTCCCCTTGAAAGAATATCATTGATTTTTTCTTTCGCAAGCTCGCACCACTTTGCAACGCTGAAGCTTTCATCATTATCCAAAAACTCCACCAAATAATGCGGTATCTGCTTTTTTTCTTCTTCTGTCGGGCAGGCAGTTGCAATAGGCATATTTTTATATACCTGCATTGAATCGGCTGATATTATTTCACCGCCGACTGCTTTTGCAACTTCAATTCCCAGCCCCGTTTTGCCTGACGCGGTAGGCCCTGCAATAACAATAACTTTATTCATAATAAATCAAACTCTGCCAAATTGCTTTTCAATATCATACTTGCTCATTTTTATAAAGACAGGTCTTCCGTGCGGGCAAAAGCGAATATTCGGCATTGAAAGAAGCTTTTTAACAAACATCTCCTGCTCCTGCCTTGAAGTATAATCGCCCGCTTTAACCGCACCCCTGCACGAAGCCGAATGATATATCCAATCAATTTTATCAGGTATAATATCCGTTTTATGTTCAAGTAATTTTTGCGCAATTTCAAGCATCAAATCTTTAACATCATCATTATCAACAAGGCTTGGTATTGCACGCACAATAATTTGACTCTCTCCGAATTCTTCAAGTTCAAAGCCGCAGCTTTTAATAAGTTCCATATTTTCGCTGACTGCAATAAATTCATCCTTTGTTAAATTAACTGCAACCGGAGATAAAAGCATTTGTGTTTCAACTGTGGCCTGCGCTTTAAATTTTTCGTAATTCATTCTTTCGTGGCCGGCGTGCTTGTCTATAAAGTAAAGTTCATTTTCAATTTCAACTACCAAATAAGTTTTAAACGCCTCACCAATCAGCTTGAAATTAGGAATAATATTTTCATTATCCTTTTCATCTTTAATTACCACTTCTTCCTGCGGTATTTCCTCCGCTTTAGGTAAAATCGGCTCGTCTTTTTCGATTATATCTTCTTTTTCGGTTATTTCGTATTTTGGTTTAGGTGCTTCAACTCGCCAAAAATCCTCGCGTGGCTTGGTTTTAATCACCTGCTGCACCGGCGGTTCGTCTTTCTTTTTAAAAAATTCAAATTTAGACTGATATGTACTTTCCTGCCTTGCGCTGTTAAAAATACTGTTAGGTGAAGAACTAAATCCCGTATTTTCTTTAAACTGAATTTCTTTTACCGTTTTGTCACTTTCAATTGCTGTTTTAACCCCATAATACACAAGGTCAAAAACCGGCTTTTCATTTGCAAATCGAACTTCGGTTTTAGCCGGGTGAACATTAACATCAACCTGCGCAGGATTAAGCTCTATATTAAGCACGCAAGCAGGGAAACGGCCTACCATAATTGTGTTTTTATATGCCTGCTCCAATGCCGCCATAGCTGTTTTTGATTTAACAACACGATTGTTTATATAGAAAAACTGCATTGCCCTGCTTTTTCTTGAAGCGGTAGGCTTTGATACAAAACCTGTAAGGCGCATATTATCATAAGAATAATCAACGCTCATTAAACTGTCGCTCATTTCTTTGCCCAAAACAGAATAAATGGTTGATTTTAAATCCCCGTTGCCTGATGTGATAAGCATTTGCTTACCGTCACGAATAAATCTAAACGAAATTTCAGGATGTGAAATAGCCATTCTGTCAACTATTGCGGCAACTTGATTGCCTTCCGTCACATCTTTCTTTAAAAATTTCATTCTTGCAGGGGTGTTGAAGAAAATATCCCTTACAACAATAGTTGTTCCGTTAGGGCAGCCGGCATCATCAAATTCAATTTCTTGCCCGCCCTCGATTTCATACCTTGTGCCGATTTCTTCATTTTGTGCTTTTGTTAAAAGTTCAACTTTAGATACAGCGGAAATTGAAGCCATAGCTTCGCCCCTAAAACCTAAAGTGCCGATTGAATTCAAATCATCCTTTTGCGAAATTTTACTTGTTGCGTGGGAAACGAATACTTTTCTTACAT
>CAVLCX010000160.1:0-4536 GCA_963661525.1 bacterium | reverse complement strand
AAAAATAGGACACTAAAAATTGTATCATTTTTAGTGTCCTATGGTGGTTGCGGGAGTAAGACTCGAACTTACGACCTTCGGGTTATGAGCCCGACGAGCTACCAACTGCTCCACCCCGCGATATTAAATATGCCCGAGTTTCTCTCGGTGCTATATATTATAGCAGAAAATATGCATATGTCAATACCTAATTTATATTATTCTCAAAAAATGTTAATTATTCATATTTTTACAGGATAGTATTGATTTCACCGAGTGATTTTAGTTTGGCAAAAAGGAGCTTATCTGTATCATTGTCGCCCTGCCATAAATCAGGAATCATAATTACATTCATATCGGCATTTTTTGCAGATAAAATACCGTTTTTTGAATCCTCGATTGCTATGCAGTTTGCAGAATTTTCACCAAGTTCTTCGCACGCTTTTAAATAAATATCAGGCGCAGGTTTTGAATTTTTAATCATATCACCGCATATTACTTTATCAAAATAGGCGGTGATGTTTTTTTCGTTAAGGTGATGAAATACGCTGTCACTGCTTGTTGAAGACGCCACTGCAAGCTTATATCCTTTATTCTTTAGATAATTGAGCGTTTCGTGAAGAAACGGCTTTTCCGGTACACCGAATTCATCAAAATATTTATACGAAAACTCTCTGCCTTTTTGTTTAAAAAGCCTTGCGTCAAAATCAACACCGAACTCATTTTGCAAA
The DNA here is from genome assembly GCA_963661525.1 of bacterium. GTDB lineage: Bacteria > Bacillota > Clostridia > Oscillospirales > Acutalibacteraceae > Eubacterium_R. The sequence continues at coordinate 3,826 of CAVLCX010000160.1, read as the reverse complement.
ACTTTAATTGCAGATTCGGCAGTCATACCTAAAGTTTTATAAACCATATATCCGGCTTTTCCTATTCCCATTTCTTCGCCTACGGTATCCCATGCTTTCATACATACGCTTTCTGTATCAAACATTACACCGTCCATATCAAAAACTACTGCATTAAATTTCATATTACTTAAAACACTTTCTTAAAAAATCTGTTCGTTTGCCTATACTTTTGATTACTATTTTGCTTTTGCCTGCCATATCAAAGCCATGCATGGTTGCAGTGGTGTTATATAACTCTACATCTACATTTGAAGCTTTAAGCTTGTTTGCGTATGCAATGCCCTCATCACGAAGTGAGTCAAATTCGGCAGTTTCAATATATGTTTTAGGTATATTACTAAAGCTTTCGGCAAGGGCAGGGGAAGCGTATTTATCCGGCTTTTTGCCGTTTAAGTATAAATCCCACATTTTTTTGGAAAGCTTGCTGTTCCAAACAGGAGTGTCACTATATTTTTGCATTGAATTACTTTGCATTGAACTGTCAAGAACCGGGTAAACCAACATTTGAGCGCAAATATCAATATTGTTTTCGGCACAATATAGGGTTACAGCCGCCGCCAAGCAACCACCGGCACTGTCACCGGCTATTGCAATTTTGTTTTCGTTAACATTAAGCCTTGAAGCATTATTTATAACCCATTTTAAACTTTGAATACAATCATTAAAAGGGGTAGGGTATGAATATTTAGGCGTGAGCCTGTAATCAGGCATTATGACCTTGCAGCCTGCATATTCGGCATAAGCCTTTGCAAGTGAATAATGGTAAGGTGCCGGCTTGTATATAAATCCGCCGCCGTGAAAGTAGAGCAGGGCAGGAAGCTTTTTGTTTGCATTTTTAGGCTCAAAAACCAATACGCTGATTCTGGAGCCGGGTACTTCTATTTTGCTTTTAGTTACATTTATGTATTTGTCAGAATGAAATTCATTAACAAGTGTGCCGAGAATTGCACTTGCTATCGGTGCGGCCTGCGGAATTATAGGAAAAGTCAGCAAACTTACTAAATTAAAATCTTTATCAATTGAGTATTTTTTCATAATGTCACCTTTTATTACCACAATTCATATTGCAATTTGCACAGTCACCGTGGCAGGTGTTTTTGTGCTTTGCTGAATATATTATAGCAAAAATCAGTAATATTACAATTATTATCAATAAAATTATACTTTGAATATTCATTATATAAGTCCTATAAGTGCAAAAATTCCGTGAGTAATGTATGCCATAATCCAAGCTATTGCACATTGAAATACAACTACACCGCCTGCCCATTTTCTGCCGAGTTCACGCTTAACTGACGCAATTGCGGCAACGCAAGGTGTGTATAAAAGGCAAAATACCAAAAGTGAAACTGCACCAAGCTGTGAAATTATACTTGTAACAGATACGCCCGAACCAAGTAAAACGGATAGGGTAGATACAACACTTTCTTTTGCCATAAATCCTGTTATAAGTGCTGTTGATATACGCCAATCCCCAAAACCGAGCGGTTTAAATATCGGAGCAATAAAACCTGCAATTGTGGCAAGAATACTTTCTTGCGAGTTGGTGACAATGTTAAATTTAATATCAAATGTTTGCAAAAACCATATAATTATTGTTGCAATAAATATTACAGTAAAAGCCCTTTGCAAGAAATCTTTTGCTTTATCCCAAAGAAGTTGGCATACACTTTTTAAACTTGGCATTCTGTAATTAGGCAGCTCCATAACAAAGGGTACAGGTTCGCCCTTAAAAATGCTAAACTTCATAACCATAGCCATAAAAATAGCTGTAACTATACCCAAAGCGTATAGCAATATCATTACAAGCGCACTTTTGCCCGGGAAAAATGCCGAAGCAAAAAATGCATAAATCGGAAGCTTGGCAGAACAACTCATAAACGGAGTTAAAAGTATTGTCATTTTGCGGTCACGCTCGCTTGATAAGGTTCTGCTTGCCATAACTCCCGGTACGGTACAGCCAAAACCTATAAGCATAGGCACAATGCTTCTGCCTGATAAGCCGACTTTTCTTAAAAGCTTATCCATAACAAACGCAACCCTAGCCATGTATCCGCTGTCCTCAAGCAGAGAGAGGAAAAAGAAAAGAGTTACAATTATAGGCAAAAAGTTTAATACACTGCCGATTCCGTTAAATATACCGTCAATTATAAGTGAATGTATAACTTCGTTTATATTTGCTTTTGTAAGCAGAATATCAACCAAATCAGTAAGCTTATTTATGCCTAAATCCAGCAAATCGGATAAACCTTTTCCTATTACGCTGAAAGTCAGCCAAAACACAAGGCCCATAATTGCAATGAATGACGGTATAGCTGTATATTTGCCTGTTAATATTTTATCTATTTTAACACTTCTTGCGTGTTCCTTGCTTTCGTGCGGCTTTATTACTGTTTGCTCGCATATTTTGTTTATGAAATTAAATCTCATATCGGCAATTGCCGCTGCTCTGTCAAGTCCGCGCTCTTGCTCCATTTGTATAATGATAAATTCTATCATTTCTTTTTCGTTTGCGCTTAATTTGAGCGCGTTTTCAACAAGTGCGTCACCCTCAATAAGCTTAAGTGCCGCAAATCTAAGCGGTATTTCAGCCATTTGCGCATGGTCTTCAATCAAGTGCATTATTGCATGTATGCACCTGTGTACAGCTGTTTCTTTGCTGTTTCCTTTTGAATTGCAAAAATCCTGCCTGCCGGGGCATTCCCTGTATTTTGCAATATGTAATGCATGGTCGGTCAGTTCTTCAATACCCTCGTTTTTTGCCGCCGATATTGGAATTACGGGAACACCGAGCAATTGCTCCATTTCGTTTACAAGAATACTGCCGCCGTTTTTGCGAACTTCATCCATCATATTGAGTGCAACCACCATCGGAATATCAAGCTCCATAAGCTGCATTGTTAAGTAAAGATTTCGCTCAATATTTGATGCGTCAACAATGTTGATAATTCCTTTTGGCTTTTCATTTAGCAAAAATTCTCTTGTTACAATTTCTTCATTGCTGTATGGTGACATTGAATAAATACCCGGTAAATCGGTTATCAATGTGTCAGAATGATTTTTTATAACTCCGTCTTTTCTGTCAACAGTAACACCGGGAAAATTACCCACATGCTGATTTGAACCTGTTAACCTGTTGAAAAGAGTGGTTTTACCGCAGTTTTGATTACCTGCCAGCGCAAAAGTTAAATTTGTACCTTCGGGTAGGGGATTTTCATCTGCTTTTGTGTGGAATTTGCCGCCTTCACCTAAACCGGGGTGCGAAATATCATTTTTTCTTATATCATTAGATGCATTGTTTTTTGCTGTATATGGTGCGCCGATTGAAATTTTTTCTGCGTCGGCCAGCCTTAAAGTCAGCTCATATCCGTGAATTTTAAGTTCCACCGGGTCACCCATAGGCGCATATTTAACCATTGTGATTTCAGCACCCGGAATTAACCCCATATCAAGAAAATGCTGCCTTAGCGCACCTTTTCCGCCTACTTCTGTTATCTTCGCAGATTTACCGATTTCTAAATCTTTTATACTAATGCTCATTTAGTTGCTCCTTGAAAAGCTTGTTTATATATTATACAAATATAACACGCAATATATAACTTGTTCATAAATAGTTTAGCAAACTAACTCCGTTTGTCAATAGTATAATTATATTTTTTGATAAAAAAGCCCCTTCCTTTCGGAAGAGGCTTTCGCTGTAAATAAATTTAATTATTTAACTTTTACTGACTTCTTTGCAGTCCAAGCACTGTAAACAGTCTTCTTACCGTTCATTTTGTAAGCA
>CAVLCX010000159.1:3483-4585 GCA_963661525.1 bacterium | reverse complement strand
ATACAATACTGCTCACCGGTACACACACATCAATGCCGCATGGTACACCGAGTGACAGAAAAGTGCAAGCCGGCGACTTTGTTCTATTTGATTTTGGTGCAACGTATATGGGTTACCATTCGGATATGACAAGAACAATTGCAATAGACCACGCAACCGATGAAATGAAGGAAGCTTATGAGCTTGTGTTAAAAGCACAGCTTGCAGGAATAAAGGCACTCAAAGCAGGGCAAAAATGTGCAGATGTGTACCAAAAAGCTTATGATGTATTAGAAGAAAAAGATATGGCAAAATATTTCAGGCACAGCTTAGGCCACGGAGTAGGACTTGACATACACGAGGGATATAACGCATCCCCGAGGAGTAACGACACATACGAAGCAGGCAATGTGACATCTATTGAACCCGGAATTTACATACCGAATAAATTCGGAATAAGAATTGAAGATTTGCTTTATATTTCACCGAGAGGAAGAGAAAACCTTTCAAAAATAACTAAAAAACTGATAATATTATAAAAAAAACCACTGACCTATTCAAATAAACAAGTCAGTGGTTATATTTTATATTATTTTGCCTTTTTCCAGGTAATCGGTGAGAAAAGAACTATTATCGGGAAAAGTTCAAGCCTGCCTGCAAGCATATCAATAATTAAAACTATTTTAGACGGTACGCTTAAAAATTCAAAATTTTTAGTCGGGCCGAGTGCTTCAAGTCCCGGGCCGATATTATTAAAGCAAGCCACAACACCTGAAAAGCAAGTTGTGATACTGCAATTTTCAAACAGTGATAAAAACACGGTTGAAATTATCAGCAAAGCAACATAAATTATCAAATAAACATCGACACCGCGAAGAACTTTTGCATCAACTACTCTTTTATTCATCCTAACTTTAATTACAGTGTTAGGGCGGGTTGAAAGCCTTAAATCACGGAAAATTTGCTTGGTATAAAGTACAATTCTTGAAACCTTGATACCGCCGCCTGTTGAACCGGCGCTGCAACCGATACACATAGCAACCAAAAGCAATATTTTAGAAAATGTAGGCCACATATCAAAATCCGCTGTACCGAAACCTGTTGTACTCATACAGCTGTTAAC
>CAVLCX010000159.1:0-3473 GCA_963661525.1 bacterium | reverse complement strand
ATCGCGAATTGCATCGGAAATATGCGGATATGTGCCCATAATATTAAGAGTAATTAAAATTACAAATGTAAGGTTAATAATTATATATGTTCTAAATTCTTCATCTTTAAAAGCTTCCTTATATTTTTTAGTAAGCAAAAAGAAATATAAGTTAAAGTTAACGCCGAAAAGGAACATAAAAATTATGCATACCCATTCTACAAACTTGCTGTGATAGCCTAAAATAGAATTATTAAGTACACTGAAACCACCTGTACCGGCAGTTGAAAATGATGTTACAACACTGTCAAAAAATCTTAAGTTTTCACCTGTTATCCTTGTTCCGAAAAACAAAATCAAAATTTGAAGAACAGTCATAACAGAATAAATTATATAAAGCGACCTTGCGCTTTCGGATATTTTAGGTGTAACTTTACCTGCCTTTGGGCCGGGAACTTCTGCTTTCATAACATACATTGAATTGCTGTTTGATTTAGGAACAATTGCAATAAGAAATGAAAGAATACCCATTCCGCCAATCCAGTGAGTAAAACTGCGCCAAAAAAGAATTGATTTAGGCAAAGATTCAATTTCCGTCAATACAGTTGCACCGGTAGTAGTAAAACCTGATGCAGTTTCAAAAAAAGCATTAACAAAATCAGGAATTGCACCGCTTATAATAAACGGAAGTGAGCCGAACAGCGACACAAGTATCCAACCCAAGCCGCATATAACCAAACCTTCGCGCGCATATATTTTAACCGACTGCGGCTTAAAAAGCTTTAACAGTTGGCCAAGAAAAAACAGCAGTGCAACGGGAATAACGAAAGATATATAATCAGCCTCTTGAAAACCCTGCAAATTATAATAAACCGAAACTAAAAGCGGTAAAAGCATCAAAAGGCCTAAAATATTCATAATTTTACCAAGAACATAAAAAACAGACCTGTAATTCATACCCTGCTCCTTACGATAAAATATCGTTTAAACTATATATTTTTGTATCTTTTGAGACAATAATAACTCTGTCATTTTCTTTGATAACATCAGAGCCTGTCGGAAATATAGTTTTATTTTTACGCTGAATTGCTGCTATCAAAATATCTTTTTTAATTTTAAGAGTTGAGATAGGCTTATTTAAGAACTTAATGTCCCCGCCGGCCGCAAATTCAATAGCTTCAATTTTACCGTCAACAAGCTTATAAAGTGTTTTCATATTTGACGAACTTACACTTGACCTTGCTCTTACATATTGGGTAATAATATCACTTGTTATTTCAGAAATATTAACATATGATTCCATACCCATTTTTGTAAGCATTCGGCTTAAATTTTGATTGTTAATTTTTGTAATATTTTTAGGAACACCGATACTTTCACTATACATTGAAACAAGGAAATTGACTTCATCGGTATCGGTTAAAGTAACAACTGCGTCAACCTTATCAATACCTTCTTCCGCAAGAAGCGCATAATCACCGGCGTCACCGTTTATTATTGTAGCTTTAGGGCAATGTTCATAAAGTTTATCGCAATTATTTTTATTTTTTTCGATTACAACTACATCTTTGCCTGAAGCTGTAAGCATATTGCAAAGATAAATTGAAATTCTTGAACCGCCTATAAGCATTACACTTTTTATATTAGTTGATTTTTTAGCGATGAGTTCCTTAACTATTTTTCCCAAATCGTGATGAGAACCTGTAATGTGAAGAATATCACCCGGTAAAATAATAAAATCACCGTTTGGAATAAATACATCATCTCCGCGGCACACTGCGCAAATAATGAAAGAGTTAATAAATTTATTTGGAATTTCACTTATTTTACGATTAGCCAAAAGGCTTGATTCAGAAACTTTCAAACCTGCCATATGTATTCTGCCGTGAGAAAACGACTCAACGGTAGAAGCGGACGGGAATTGCAAAATGCGAAATATTTCAAGAGCTGCCGCAAAATCGGGATTTATCATCATTGAAATGCCGAGTTCGTCACGCATAAAATTCATTTGTGCCGAATACTCAGGATTTCTTACACGGGCAATTGTATGCTTTGCGCCCATTTTTCTTGCAATCAGGCAGGATAAAATATTTTTTTCATCAGAAGGAGTTGTACTAATAAGCAAGTCGCAATTTTTCATATCAGCTTCTTCTAACACATTATAATGTGTTGCACTGCCGCCGACACCTTGAACATCAAGCATTTCAACAAGCTTTTCAACTTTATCTTCGTTAATGTCAATAACAGTTATATCGTGATTTTCAGCTGTAAGCGTTTTTGCAAGCATAACACCGAGTTTGCCTGCGCCAATGATAGTAATATTCATAAATTATCCTCCTCAAACATCAAGCCTTTGGAAACTGTGAATTATACAAATTATAATAAAAACCTTTTTGTGCATATAGGGAATCGTGAGTTCCCTGCTCAATTATATTACCGTTATTCATAACCAAAATCAAGTCCGCATTTTGAATAGTTGAAAGGCGATGTGCAACTATGAAAGTGGTTCTGTCCTTCATAAGTGTATTAAATGCTTTTTGAATTTTGATTTCGGTTCTTGTATCAATTGATGATGTAGCTTCATCAAGAATAAGCATTGGCGGTGCGCATAGCATTAAACGGGTAATACAGAGAAGCTGCTTTTGCCCCTGGGAAAGCGAACCGCCATCCTCGCCTATTTTGGTATTGTAGCCGTCAGGCAAGCGCTTAATAAATGAGTGAGCGTGAGCCTTTTTAGCTGCTTCTACTGTTTCTTCGTGTGTCGCATCAGGTTTACCCAAGCGAATATTATCGGCAATTGAACCGCTTTTAAGCCAAGTATCCTGAAGAACCATACCAAAATTCTGCCTGAGTGACTGACGGGTAATATTTTGAGTATTTACTCCGTCAACTGATATAGAACCTGAATTTGGGTCATAAAAGCGCATTAAAAGATTTATAAGTGTTGTTTTTCCACAGCCGGTAGGGCCGACAATAGCAACGGTTTTGCCTGAAGTGACAGACACATTTACATCTTTAAGAAGTTCTTTTTCAGGATTATATAAAAAATACAAATCGCTAATATCAATATTGCCGTTAACATTCGAAAGTTTTTTTGCATCGGCACTGTCAGGTATTTGAGGTGTTTCTTCAATAAGTTCAAACACACGGGAGGCGCAAGCCATTGCATTTTGAAGCTCTGTAACAACCGAACTTATTTCATTAAAAGGCTTTGTGTACTGATTAGCATAAGATAAAAAGCAAGAAAGAATACCGACTGTTATATTACCCTTAACAGCCATTATAGCACCGAATAATGCAACAGCGGCATAAACAATACTGTTTACAAATCTTGTTGCAGGATTTGTAATTGACGAAAAGAAGGTCGCCTTTAATGAATATTTGGCAAGGTCGTCATTAATCTCGTCAAATCTCTTTTTATTTTCCTCGTCCATTGAATAAGCATCTGCAACCTTTTGATTTGAAATCATTTCATCAATAAACGCCGTCTGCTC
>CAVLCX010000158.1:0-4596 GCA_963661525.1 bacterium | reverse complement strand
TCGTAGTAGGCCCTGAACTTAAGATGTACCAGTGCGGTCTTCCTAAGGAAATGGCAATCGAACTTTTCAAACCGTTTGTTATGAAGCGTCTTGTTGAAACAGGTGTTGCATCTAATATTAAATCAGCAAGAAAAATGGTTGAAAGAGCCAATAATCCTGCTGTTTGGGATAGCCTTGAAGTTGTAATTAAGGACCACCCGGTTATGTTAAACCGTGCTCCGACTCTTCACAGACTCGGTATTCAGGCATTTGAGCCTGTTCTTGTAGAGGGCAGAGCAATTAAACTTCACCCACTTGCTTGTACTGCATTTAACGCCGACTTCGACGGTGACCAAATGGCTGTGCATGTTCCTCTTTCTGCTGAAGCACAGGCTGAAGCAAGAATGTTAATGCTTGCAGCTAATAACCTTCTTAAACCTTCAGACGGTAAGCCTGTTGCTGTTCCTACTCAGGATATGGTTATCGGTTCGTACTATCTTACAATGATTAAAGAGGGCGAACCCGGCCAACCAAAGTTCTTCAAGGATGAAGCAAGAACACAGGAAGTAAGCTTTAAGGATGTTAAAGCTGATATAAATAAGGATTATGACGACCCTCGTGACTATGTTCCTAACCCTGCAATTCTTTGTGAAATTTCTGAAGAAGAACTTGCACAAAAATATGGCTACTATCGTTCATACAAACTTTATAGGGATAAAGATGAAGCTATGATGGCATACCAAGAGGGTTCACTCGGTATGCATTCACCTGCTAAAATCCGTGTAACTCGTGAAGTTAACGGTGAAAGCAAGATTGCTGTTATTATTACAACAATCGGCAGAATCATCTTTAATAACCCAATTCCGCAAGACCTCGGTTTTGTTGACAGAAATGACCCGGCTCATGAATTTGACCTTGAAGTTTCATTTGTAGTTAAAAAGAAACAGCTTGGCCAGATTGCTGAAAGATGTATCAATGTTCACGGCGTTTCAATCGCTTCTCATGTTCTTGATTCTATTAAAGCACAGGGTTATAAGTATTCAACAGTTTCCGGTACAACCGTTGCTGTTTGCGATGCTCTTATTCCTGAAAAGAAGAAAGAATATCTTGCCGAAGCAGAAAAACGCGTTGATGAAATCACATATAACTATAACTACGGTCTTATTACTAATGAAGAGCGTTCTTCAGCAGTAATTAAAGCGTGGGAAGATTGTACAAATAAAGTATCTAACGAGCTTACAAGTAACTTCGACGGTGCGCATAACCCAATTCATATGATGGTAGACTCCGGTGCGCGTGGTAGTACTTCACAGCTTCGTCAGCTTGCCGGTATGAGAGGTCTTATCGCTAATACAGCCGGTAAAACAATCGAAGTTCCTATTCGTGCTAACTACCGTGAAGGTCTTAATATTCTTGAATACTTCATTTCTTCCCGTGGTGCCCGTAAAGGTCTTGCCGATACAGCGCTTCGTACAGCTGACTCGGGTTACCTTACAAGGCGTCTTGTTGATGTATCACAGGATGTTATTATTCGTGATGATGATTGCGGATGCCACGACGGTATTGTTGTAAGCAGAATTATGGATGGTAACCGTGTACTTGAAACACTTGAAGAAAGACTTACAGGCAGATTTGTAGTTGAACCTGTTGTTGACCCTAAGACCGGCGAAGTTCTTATGGAAACTGACAGAATGATGACTGCTGATGATGCCAAGCGTATTGCTGACGCCGGTATTGAGTCAGTTAAAATTCGCTCACTTATCACTTGTAAATCACGCCACGGTGTTTGCCGCAAGTGCTATGGTGCAAACCTTGCATTTAACGAGCCTGTTCAGGTTGGTGAAGCTGTTGGTATTATCGCAGCACAGTCAATCGGTGAGCCTGGTACACAGCTTACAATGAGAACATTCCATACCGGTGGTGTTGCCGGCGGTGCAGATATTACACAGGGTCTTCCTCGTGTAGAAGAACTTTTTGAAGCAAGAAAGCCAAAGCAACTTGCTATTCTTTCTGAAATCGAAGGTGATGTTCGATTTGAAGAAATCAAGAAGAGCCGTCATGTTATTGTTTATAATAAGGAAACAGCAGAAGAAAAGAAGTATCTTATCCCTTACGGTGCAAGACTTTGCGAAAATATCATAGAGGGCGCACACATTGCAAAGGGTACAGAACTTACACTCGGTGCAGTAAATCCGCATGATGTTCTTGCTATCCTTGGTGAAGAAGCTGTTTATAACTACCTTATTAAAGAAGTTCAGTTCGCATATCGTACACAGGGTGTTGATATCAACGATAAGCATATCGAAGTTATTGTTCGTCAAATGCTTAAGAAATGTACTGTTGATGAATCAGGCGATACTGACCTTGTTGCAGGTACAATGGTTGATGTTTCAGCAGTGGATGAGGCAAATGACGAAATCGAAGCAAGAATTAAAGCCGGTGAAGAAAATCTTAAGAAGGCAACTTATATTCCTATTCTTATGGGTATCACAAAAGCTTCTCTTGCAACAGATTCATTCCTTTCAGCCGCATCATTCCAGGAAACAACAAGAGTTCTTACCGATGCTGCTATCAAAGGTAAGAGTGACCCGCTTATCGGTCTTAAGGAAAATGTTATTATCGGTAAACTTGTTCCGGCAGGTACCGGTATGGATGTATTCCGCAAGGTTGATGTTGTTCCAAGTTATTTTTCAGCAGAAAACAGCGATGAAATTTTAAATCTTGAACAATTGCAAGAACTCTTGACAAACACTATGCAGTAGTGGTATAATGCTAAATCGTGTGATAGGTGTTTGTGCAAATTTTACAAACTTTATCCTTGAATTTTAGTAAATAATACAACATTTAGGGGCGAGCCTTGCGCTTGCCCCGAGATGTGCGTTTAATTGATATGCTGATTTTTCGGCATATGACTTATACGCACATTGCGTATAAATAATATTTGAAAGGAGATAAACTATTGCCTACCTTTAATCAGCTCGTAAGAACAGGTCGTAAGACTATCGAAAAGAAGTCAAAGACACCTGCACTTTTAAAGGGCTTAAACACTAAGAAAAATGTTGTTACAGATAACAACTCACCTCAAAAGCGTGGCGTTTGTACTGCTGTTAAGACAGCTACACCTAAGAAGCCTAACTCAGCTCTTCGTAAGATTGCCAGAGTTCGCCTTACAAACGGTATTGAAGTATCTGCTTATATTCCGGGCGTTGGTCATAACCTTCAGGAACACTCTGTTGTTATGATTCGTGGCGGTCGTGTTAAGGACCTTCCTGGTGTGCGTTACCACATCATCCGCGGTACACTCGATACACAGGGTGTTAACGGCAGAATGCAGAGCCGTTCCAAGTACGGTGCAAAGAAGCCAAAGGCTGCTAAAAAATAAGCCTTATTTTAATGGATAACAATAGTTTATATACCTATATATAAAGCGTATATGACCTTTTGTTGACTCCACGGAAAAACCGAGTACCTATGAACTCATTAAAAATTATGAAGGAGGGAAGCGAAGATGCCAAGAAGAGGCCAAATCGCTAAGCGTGATGTATTACCTGATCCGGTTTACAATTCAAAGCTTGTAACCAGACTTATCAACAGCATCATGCTTGATGGAAAGAAGGGCGTCGCTCAGAAGATTGTTTACGACGCATTCGACATCATTAAGGAAAAAACAGGCAACGAACCATTAGAAACTTTTGAAGCTGCAATGGAAAATGTAATGCCTGTACTCGAGGTAAAGGCACGCCGTGTAGGTGGTGCAACTTACCAGGTACCTCTCGAGGTTCGTCCTGAAAGAAGACAGACTTTAGGTCTTCGTTGGATTACTCTTTACGCTCGTCAGCGTTCAGAGAGAACTATGAGAGAGCGTCTTGCTGCTGAAATTATGGACGCTGTTAATAAGACAGGCGGCGCAGTTAAGAAGTGCGACGATACACACAAGATGGCAGAAGCAAACAAAGCATTTGCTCATTTCAGATATTGATAGGAGGGTATTATGTCAAGACAAGTATCTCTTGAGATGACAAGAAATATTGGCATTATGGCTCATATTGATGCAGGTAAAACTACAACCACCGAGCGTATTCTGTATTATACAGGTGTAAACCATAAGATTGGTGAAACACACGAAGGTGCTGCAACAATGGACTGGATGGAGCAGGAGCAGGAGCGTGGTATCACAATCACATCTGCTGCAACTACTTGTTTCTGGAAAAAGCATAGAATCAATATTATCGATACACCGGGTCACGTTGACTTCACAGTTGAGGTTCAGCGTTCACTTCGTGTACTTGACGGTTCAGTTACTGTTCTTTGTGCAAAGGGCGGTGTTGAACCACAGTCTGAAACCGTATGGCGCCAGGCTGATGAATATAAAGTACCTCGTATGATATTCGTTAATAAGATGGATATTATGGGTGCTGACTTTTACAGGGCACTTGATATGGTTAAAGATCGTTTCAAATGTAATGCTCTTCCTATCCAGCTTCCAATCGGAAGTGAGGATACTTTCGAAGGTATTATTGACCTTGTAGAAAACCATGCCGTTATCTATATCGATCCTGATAAAGAAAAGGGTATGAAATTTGAAATCAGAGAAATTCCTGATGATATGAAGGAACT
>CAVLCX010000157.1:0-4623 GCA_963661525.1 bacterium | reverse complement strand
GATTTTTTACAGAAATATGTTTATCGCCTTTCAAAAGTTGGTAATTTAAAAACCGGTAAGGGATTATCTTATAATACAATTAGAAAAATTATTTCGGTTTTGTATGAATTAAATGAATATGCTATTTATAAAGAATATCTCGACAAAAATGTTGTAAAATACTTGGAAATACCTAAAATGGTAAAAAAACCGGAACCAAGAAAAATTATGTCTGAAGTAGAACTTAATACTTTTTTAAAAGAATTACTAAAAAAAGACAGGTTTGGAAATTATGTTTACTTTTATAAAAATGCTATTATGTTTATGCTTTGCACAGGATTAAGAACTTGCGAATTATTTGCATTACAATGGGATATGGTAGATCTTGAAAACAAAGTTGTAAAAATTGAAAGAAATAAAATTAGAACAGCTAAAAGAAGTGCTACCGGAAAAAAACTTGAAGGATACAAAACCATTATAGTTGATGATACAAAAAATATGTCTTCTAAAAGATATGTTCCACTAACTGATATGGCAGTTAATATTTTGAAAGAACAAAAAGAAACGGTGACAACTAAAGTATGTTTTCCAAATAAAGATGGTCGTATCGTCAAGCAATCAACTTTTAATCACAATTTTACTCGAATTTGCAAAAATGCAAATGTAAATGTAGCTCCGTACTCATTAAGACATACTTTTGCTTGTAATGCTTATTACAATTCCAAAGTATCACTCGAAGAATTAGCAAAAATCATGGGACATTCTTCAACAAAAGTGGCATATACTACATATATTCACCAAATGAAAGAAAAAGAAAAACTTATTGCTGAAAAACTCGAAGGAATGTATAACATTGAGTTTGATAAAATTTCATAGTGTTGACTTTAGTAAAAAAGCGTACTATAATATTTTTATAAAGTATTTTATCTTAAAGTTATAATTTAATTGACAGTTATTTTTTGATTGACTCAAGAAGTAACTGTCTTTTTTTGCTCATTGATGTGTATTTTACATGTTGATGGGCTTTTTTGTTTTAAGATATTCTACTTTTAAATTTTGTATAAAAGGAGTAAAAAATATGAAAATTATTAAGCGTAATGGTAAAGAAGTTGATTTTGATGTCACAAAAATTCAAAATGCAATTAGAAAAGCATCAAATGCTACAATTGATGAAAGTTTGTCTGAAGAAGAAATAAACGAAATTTCAGATTACTTAACTTTCAAAATTGGTAAACTTCATTATTCACCAAATGTTGAAGAAATTCAGCGTATGGTTCAGAAACAAATAATGGCTGCCGGCAAATTCAATATTGCTACAAACTATATTGAGTATCGCTATAAGCATGACCTTATGAGAAAAGCTAACTCAACAGATGATGTTATTTTATCAATTATTGACCGTGATAACGAAGAAATCAAGCAAGAAAATTCAAATAAGAATCCAACTGTTAATTCTGTACAGCGTGATTATATGGCAGGTGAAGTCTCAAAAGATTTAACTTCGAGAATCATTTTGCCTGAAGATGTTTTGCAAGCACATAAAGAGGGAATTATTCATGTACATGATATGGATTATTTTGTTCAACATATGCATAACTGTGATCTTGTAAATCTTGAAGATATGCTCCAAAATGGTACAGTTATCAGCGAAACTATGATTGAAAAGCCACATAGTTTCTCAACAGCATGCAATATAACGACTCAAATAATTGCACAAGTGGCATCCAATCAATATGGCGGTCAATCTATTTCTTTGGCACATTTAGCACCATTTGTTGATGTAAGCCGAAAGAAAATAAGAGAACAACTTATTGAAGAAGAAGCAGAAACAGGAATTAAACTCGATGAAGAACAACTTGATTCTGTGGTTGAGCTTCGTCTTAAAGAAGAAATTAAACGAGGTATTCAAATGATTCAATATCAAGTTGTCACTCTTGAAACAACTAATGGTCAAACGCCTTTCATTACGGAATCAATGTATCTTAATGAAGCTAAAAATGAACAAGAAAAACATGACCTTGCAATGCTTATAGAAGAAACATTGAAACAAAGAATTCAAGGTGTTAAGAATGAAAACGGAGTTTGGATAACACCTGCGTTTCCTAAACTGATTTATATTCTTGAAGAAGATAATATAAATGAAGATGCACCGTATTATTATTTAACTGAACTTGCAGCTAAATGCACAGCTAAAAGAATGGTTCCTGATTATGTCAGCGAAAAGGTAATGCTCGAATTAAAAGGGGATGTTTATCCTCCGATGGGTTGCAGATCTTTCCTTACACCAGATAGATTTACTGATGAAGGTGTAGGGAATATTTCAAATGCCAATAATTATGAATCTGATAAACATAAATATTATGGTAGATTTAATCAAGGTGTTGTAACAATTAACCTTGTTGATGTTGCATTATCTTCAAAAGGCAATATAAACGACTTTTGGAAGATATTTGATGAAAGACTAAATCTCTGTAAGAAAGCCCTTATGTGCAGGCACAAAAGACTTTTAGGAACAACATCGGATGTCGCTCCAATTCTATGGCAACATGGCGCACTTGCGAGACTTGAAAAAGGAGAAAAAATAGATAAACTTCTATTTAACGGTTATTCAACCATTTCACTTGGTTATGCAGGTCTTTATGAGTGCACATATTATATGACCGGAAAAAGCCATACTGACAATAACGGAGGAAAGCCTTTTGCTATCGCTGTTATGGAATACTTAAATGACAAATGCAATGAGTGGAAAAAGGAAACCAATATTGATTTTTCTTTATATGGCACACCTTTGGAATCAACAACATATAAGTTTGCAAAATGCTTACAAAAAAGATTTGGTAAGATCGAAAATGTAACCGACCATAATTATATTACCAATTCATATCATGTCTGCGTAAGAGAAAATATTGATGCTTTCACAAAATTGAAATTTGAATCGGAATTTCAAAAGCTTTCACCGGGTGGTTGTATAAGCTATGTTGAAGTACCAAATATGTTGAATAATATTCCGGCGGTTCTTCAAGTTATTAAATATATTTATGATAATATAATGTACGCAGAACTTAACACCAAGAGTGATTATTGTCATTGTTGTGGTTATGACGGCGAAATTCAAATAGTTGAAAATGAAGACGGCAAACTTATTTGGCATTGTCCTAAATGCGGAAATGAGGACCAAGATAAAATGAATGTTGCAAGAAGAACTTGCGGCTATATTGGAACTCAATTTTGGAATCAGGGCAGAACTCAGGAAATTAAGGATAGAGTATTACATTTATAATATTTTAATGATAAAAAAAGAGTGCGCTTGCACTCTTTTTTTATTTCCTTATTTATAATGAAAATTTGTAAAAATTATTTTTAATTACTATATATATGTGCAGGTGAACAACTCGGCATTAAAATAAAAATAATTCTGAAAGTAATATCAAAAGAAAGGAAAATAAATATGGCTTCAATAAATGGAATTAGCATTAAAAATTTAAAACACAAAAAACGCAATGACAAATATACTGGTAGAATACAACTTGACAATAAACCAATCGGCTATTTTACCTTATCAAATAACTTCTTTGATTATAAAATCAATTATAATAATCAAGAACTTGTTAATAACATAGATATTTTGTTTTGTGATGAAACAGCACTGCTAAAAGCAATTGTTCAGGACCAAGAGAATTATAAAGAATTCATTTTTAGAGTGAACAGATATTTTATGTCGGATGATATATTAGAAACAGGTTTTTTAGGAGAAAAAATTGATGATTTTATAAAAAAGGTTATCGAATTAAAACAATTAGAAACAAAAATACATAAAGAAAAATTGATAAATAATGAAAGCACAAACATTTGGTTGAATTTCAAGGAAGGGGATACATATCATGATTATTTCGGCAAGCAGAAGAACTGATATTCCTGCATTCTATTCTGATTGGTTTATGAATAAGATAAGAAATGGCTTTTTCTATAAATATAATAAAAAAATGAATTGTTATGAGAAAATATCACTTGAACATCAAGATGTTGAATGTATTGTGTTTTGGACTAAAAACGCAGAACCGATAACAAAATATTTATCTGAACTCAAAGCGACAGGATATAAATTCTATTTTCAATATTCTATAACGCCTTATGGAAAAGATGTTGAACCCAAAATAAATAATAAAAGGCAAATAATGAATAATTTCATCAATATATCAAATACATATGGTAAAGATACCGTCATATGGCGCTATGACCCGATTTTATTAACAAAAAAATATACAATTGATTTTCATATCAAATCATTCAGACAACTTGCGAAAGTGTTATCAAAATATACAGAGGAATGTATTATCAGTTTTGTTGATGAAATATCAAAAGGAAATCAAACAATATATTATGAAGCACCAAATCAAGATGAAATTGTAACTATTGCAAAGGCTTTTTCGCAAATTGCTAAACAATATGGACTAAAAATAAAAACTTGTGCAGAAAAAGTTGATTTATCAAAATACGGCATAGAACATGCGGCATGTATAGATAAAGAAAAAATTGAAGATATAACAGGACAATTTCTTAATGTAAAAAAAGACCATTCTCAGAGAGCTGATTGTTGTTGTGTATCTTCGTTTGACATTGGCGAATACTTTTCTTGCTTACATC
>CAVLCX010000156.1:0-4632 GCA_963661525.1 bacterium | reverse complement strand
TTCAAACTAAAACAAAACTGACTCCGCTTGAAAAACGAAATCAGTTTGTTGCTTGAAATTTAATTTTCTACCAATTAGGCTGTTTTTGTACTGTCTGCACAATCTGGGGCAGTTCAATTTCAACTCGGTGGTTTCTTATTTGGTGTCTACCAAAAAATATGTAATAACAACCATTGTTTATATAATATATGATTTGGTTATTTAATCTAAAAGAATATAATAAAATTTAACAATTTCATAAAAAATAAAACCACTCAAAAGAGTGGTTTTAAAACAAATTATAAAGTTATTAGAGAGCAGCCTTTGCTGATTCAACAAGTGCTGTGAATGCAGTTGGGTCAGAAATAGCGATTTCTGAAAGCATCTTTCTGTTAAGGTCAATGCCTGCTTTCTTAAGTCCGTTCATAAATGTTGAATAGTTAGTGCCGTTTGCCTTGCAAGCAGCTGAAATACGAGTAATCCAAAGTCTTCTGAAATCTCTCTTCTTCTGCTTTCTGCCGATGTATGCATACTGTCCGCTCTTCATAACAGCCTGCTTTGCTGTCTTGAAAAGTCTGTGCTTTCCGCCGTAGTAGCCCTTAGCTGCCTTTAATACTTTTTTTCTTCTTTTACGAGTTGCCATAGCACCCTTAATTCTTGCCATATCTATATACCTCCGAGTTAATGTTAATGCCTAAATAATTAAGCAAATTCTTCTTATTTGTAAGGAACAAGTCTCTTGCACTGCTTCTGGTTTGTAACGTCAGCAACTGCAGTCTTGCGAAGATTTCTCTTACGCTTTGTTGACTTCTTAGTAAGAATGTGTGAGGTATAAGCATGTGCACGCTTTACCTTGCCGCTCTTTGTTGTCTTAAAACGCTTCTTTGCGCCGCTGTGAGTTTTAATTTTTGGCATAATTTATTCCTCCGTGTGATTATTTACTTGCCTTAGGAGACAAAAACATAAGAATTTGCCTACCGTCGAGTTTAGGGGCTTTATCAACATTTGCTTCTTCCTCAAGCGAAGCTGCAAAACGCTTCATATTTTCAATACCGAGGTCTGAATGAGTCATCATTCTGCCCTTAAGGCGAATTGAAACCTTAACCTTGTGACCTGATGCAAGAAACTTTTTGGCCTGATTAACTTTTGTGTTGAAGTCACCGACATCAATAGTAACACTAAGACGAATTTCCTTTGTTTCAACCTGCTTTTGATTTTTGCGATTTTCCTTTTCACGCTTTGCCTGCTCATAACGGAACTTTGAATAGTCCATAATTTTGCATACAGGCGGCTTAGCCTGAGGAGCAATCTTTACTAAATCAAGGCCTTTTGTTTCAGCTATGTGGAGTGCATCACTTGCGCTCATAATACCAAGCTGTTCACCGTCGGCTGAAATAACGCGTAATTCCTTGTCTTTGATTTCATTATTGATTTGTTGAGTTTCCTTGCTGATAAAAAACACCTCTTATAAAAAATTAAAGTGTGAACGCAAAAACCGTTCACACTTCAATAATCAATTAACAAATAAATTATTGCCCTTTTCGCTTAGCTGAAGGGGAGAACGATGCGTTCTTCTTTATTGCGTACATATACTAACATAGCCACATCAATTTGTCAATACAAAATTTAGATTTATTTTATAAATTTTATTGCCAAGGATATTTTTGCTTGAGTTTTTCAAATTCATTGTAATCCTTTGCAAAATGAAATTTATTTTCAAGGTCGGAAAAGAAGTAATAATAGCTTGTATCGTTATGATTTACAACTGCATTTATATTTTCAACACCCGGGTTACAAATAGGTCCGCTCGGAAGTGCCGGGCATTTATAAGTATTATACGATTCAACAACACTTGTGCCAAATCCATTTTCACGAAGCTTATTACCGTAAAAAATAGTAACATCACTTTGAAGCTGCTGGCCTATATTAAGGCGGTTAATAAATACAGATGCAATATTTTGAGCCACACCGTCACCGAGCGTTTCCTTTTCAACAACCGATGCAAGTGTTACAAGCTCATAAAGAGTCATACCGTTTTTGGCGCAATAATCAGTCCATTCATCGCTGATTTTACCGTCAAATGTTTCAAGCATTGTTGCCACAACATCTTTTGCATCGCTGTTTTCCGGCAAGTCATAAGTTGCTGGAAACAAAAAGCCTTCAAGCTGATAGGCAACACTTTCGCCCATATACGCTTCGTTTAAAAAGTCATAATTATAATCATTTTTATTTTTGCAGGCATTTAAAAAATCCGACTTTTTGCAAATATTATTTTTTTCTAAAGTATCTGCAATATCAAAAACAGTATATCCCTCGGGAATGCAAACAGAAATGCTTTTATGTGAAATATCTGGATTTTGAAGTTTTTTTGCAATTTCCTCATAACTCATTGATGAGGTCATATTATATTCACCGTTGATATAAGTAAATTTAGGATAATGCTTATCCATCCACCAATTCCAAACGGTATCATTTTTAATGATTCCGTTTGATTTTAATTTCTCGCCTATTTGGTAAGCAAAATCATCTTTTTCAATAACAAGGTTATATTCCGTTTTGGTATTTCTGTTACCGCTTACATCTTTTTGAACATAAGTATAACCTACATAAGTGGCGATACCCAAAAGAGCAATAACAAGAATTACTATTACAGCAATGCCTGATTTACTTTTATTCTTCGACATTGAAATCTCCTTTATCAATACACATAGGTGTGTGAACTATTCCTCTATCCACAAGTTCTCTGCCGCAAATGCGAAAACCGAGCTTTTCATAAAAATTAACAGCGTGATTTTGAGCGTCAACATAAATTCGTTGCGCCCCGGCTTCAATAGATTTGGCAACAACAGCGTTAACTACCTTTGCCCCGTAATACTTGCCCCTATATTCTTTAAGCACTGCAATTCTTCCTATTTTAAGCCCGTTTGATTGCGGTATTTCCGTAATTCTGGCAGTTGCAACAGCACTCTTGCCATCATAAAGCAGAGCAAAAAGCGCCCTTTTATCAAGTTCGTCAAACTCTTCTTCGCCTTTTATATTTTGTTCATTCATAAAAACCTGCATACGAATACTTTTAACAAGCATAAAATCAGGGTCGGAATATAATAAAAACTTAACTTCAGCCATTTATTTCGTGTACCTTAAGCATATTTGTTGTGCCGGACATACCAAGCGGTATACCTGCCGTAATTACTACCGTGTCACCCTTTTTAGCCACACCGGCTTTAACTGTAACTTCAACTGCATGGTCAAAAAGTTCATCAGTATTATTTTTAAGCTGGCAAAGCACCGGCTTAACACCCCAGCTAAGACTTAACTGACGCCATACTTTTTGGTTAATTGTAGCGCCTACAATAGATGTTTGCGGCCTAAACTTTGAAATCATACGGGCAGTAGTACCGCTTTTAGTTACGGTAATAATTGCCGACGCATTAAGGTCGTGCGCAGTAGTAACAGTAGCGTGGCTGATAGCAGATGTAATATCCTTACCACCGCTTTCAGGATAAAAATTATCAAATTGGCGCTTATAATCAATATCCCCCTCGGTAGTGAGTGCAATTGAAGTCATAGTTTGAACCGCTTCAATCGGGTGCTTGCCGACAGCACTTTCACCCGAAAGCATAATTGCACTCGTACCGTCGTAAATAGCATTTGCAACATCGGTAATTTCTGCTCTTGTAGGGCGCGGATTATTTATCATAGATTCAAGCATTTGTGTTGCTGTTACAACAATTTTGCCTGCATCATACACTTTTCTTATAATCATTTTTTGAATAGCGGGAATACGCTGAAAATCAATTTCAACACCCATATCCCCTCTTGCAACCATTATTCCGTCAGACACAGCAATAATATCATCAATATTATCAACACCCTGTGTATTTTCAATTTTAGAAATAATTTTAACATCTTTCCAGCCGATTGCTTCAACAAAATTACGAAGAATTGTAACATCGGTAGCACTGCGAACAAATGATGCCGCAATAAAATCAAAATCGTGCTTTGCACCGAATTTAAGGTCATTCATATCTCTTTCGGAAAGATAAGGCATATTAAGGTCAACACCCGGAACATTAACGCCCTTATGATTTGATAAAAGCCCTCCGTCAATAACGGTGCAATGAATATCACTGCCTTTTATAGAATCGACCTTCATTGAAATAAGCCCGTCGTTAATAAGAATAACTGTTCCTGCTTTAACATCACGAGGAAGGCCTTCATAATTAACATAACATTTCTTTTCATTGCCAAGGCACATTTTGGTGGTTAAAACAAATTTGTCACCCTCGTTAATTACTACACCGTCAGGATTTTCAAAATCGCCAAGGCGAACTTCAGGCCCTTTGGTATCAAGCAACGTTGCAATCGGGGCATTGAGCTTTTCCCTAACAGCAATAACCTCTTTAAGTCTTTTTTCGTGGTCCTCATATGCACCGTGGCTAAAATTAAATCTTGCAACATCCATACCTGCAAGAATCATTTTTTCAAGTGTTTGAGGATTATCTGTTGCCGGTCCCAACGTACAAATGATTTTAGTCTTTTTCATCGTGATATCATCTCCATAGCTTAAATACAAAATATTTTGAAAAAGGTATATCAAATTTCCGCAATATTTAGACAAAACCTTTCTCGATAGTATAATAACACAAAAAT
>CAVLCX010000155.1:2947-4638 GCA_963661525.1 bacterium | reverse complement strand
GTATCGGATACTTATGTTCCGGGTTCTGTTTTCAAAACTTTTGTCGCATCTGCCGCGTTAGAGGAAAATGTTGTAAATTTAAACACAACATATACTTGCACAGGTGCAATTCAAGTTGATAAGTACCGTATGAAATGCCACTATCATCCCGGCCACGGTACGGAAACACTTACACAGGGACTTGAAAATTCGTGTAATCCGTTTTTTATCACAATAGGTCAAAAATTGGGCGTTCATAACTACTTTAAGTATTTTGACGCTTTTGGATTTACTCAAAAAACAAATATAGACCTTCCGGGTGAAGCTTCACCACAGTATTACAAGGAAGACCAGTACGGTATAGTTGAACTTTCGTCTGCATCATTCGGTCAAACAAACTCTCTTACTCCTATTCAGGTATGCACCGGCCTTTGCGCTATTGCTAACGGCGGTAAACTTCTTCAGCCTTACCTTGTTTCAAGTATTGTTGATTCAAACGGAAAAACTGTCAAAAAAACTCAAACTAAAGAGATTAGGCAGGTAATCAGTTCCGATACATCCGAAAAAATGCGTGCTATGATGAAATCTGTTGTAGATAACGGTACAGGTAAAAACGGTTATGTGGCAGGTTACAGTGTCGGCGGTAAAACGGGTACATCCACAAAGCTTGGTGAATCAAAAGAGGGTGAGGGCGATAAGTACATTGTTTCATTTGCCGCTATCGCTCCGAGTGATGACCCTGAAATTGCAATGCTTATTATCGTTGACGAACCTAATCAGGATTTAGGCGGCGGTGCCCTTTGCGCACCGATTGCGGCTCAGGTTACACAGGAAGCTATGAATGTTCTCGGTATCGAGCCGAAATATGATGAAGAAGAAATGAAAGACCTTTCTAAAGAAACACCTAATGTTGTAGGAAAAAGCCTTGATGATGCAAAAAAAGCTCTTAAGGAAAATAACCTTAACTATGTTGTAGTAGGTGATGACTCAACTGTAACAAGGCAATTCCCGTCAGGTGCAGACGCAATTCCTAACGGCGGTACAGTTTATCTTTATACAGATGAAACCGAAAAGGAAACAGTAAATGTTCCTGATTTCACAGGTCTTACGGTTACGGAAGCTAAAGACCTTGCTTCAAGCAGTTCTTTAAATATTCAAATTGCAGGTAACAGTATGTCAAGCGGCACGGTAGTTGCTTACCGCCAGAGCGAAGAAAAGCAGGCAAAGGTTGAAAAAGGTACAGTTGTTACCGTAACTTTCAAAAATACACAATCAGTTTTAGACTAAAATCAATTTTGATTAAAGATATGGGGTTTTAAAATGAGGCTTAAAGATTTATTAAAGGGAATCAATGTTCAAAATGAATTTGATGATGTTGAAGTTTTGGATGTTACACAGGATTCGCGTCTTGTAAAAGAGGGTTCGCTGTTTATATGCATTAAAGGTGCGGCGTTTGACGGCCATTCGGTTGCAAAAGAAATGCTTGATAAAGGCGCTGCTGCGGTAGTAGTTGAACACGACCTCGGAATTGATAAGCAAATTATTGTTGAAAATTCAAGAGCTGTGTATTCACCGATATGTGCAAATTTCTTCGGCAATCCGGCTGATAAATTAAAACTTATAGGTTTGACCGGTACAAACGGTAAAACAACTACAACTTTTCTTATCAAGCAAATTCTTGAAAATGTAGGCAAAAAAGTCGGCCTTATAGG
>CAVLCX010000155.1:0-2937 GCA_963661525.1 bacterium | reverse complement strand
TATAGGAACGGTTCAAAATATGGTGGGTGATGAAATTTACCCTGCAAAATATACAACTCCTGACCCATATGAACTTCAAAAGCTTTTTTCACTTATGGTAAAAGCCGGATGTGAATATTGTGTTATGGAAGTTTCGTCGCAGGCGCTTGCACAAGGCAGAGTTAACGGACTTCGCTTTACACTCGGTGCTTTTACAAATCTTACACAAGACCATCTTGATTATCATAAAACTTGGGAAAACTATTTTGCTTCAAAAAGAATTCTTTTTGAAAATTGCGATATTGCAGTTACAAATGCTGATGATGAACACGGATTGAAAATAATTGACGGGCTTGAATTTGACAAAGTGGTAACTTACGCTATTGATACAAATGATGCAACATACACAGCAAAAAATGTTAAGTTCAAATCAAGCGGTGTTGAATACGAAATAGTATCTAATGATTCTATCGGCAGATGCACCTGCCCGATTCCGGGTAGATTTTCGGTTTATAATTCACTTTGTGCCACAACTTGTGCGCTCGCTCTCGGTATTGCTTTTGATGATGTGCTTTCGGCTGTGTCAAAATCGCAGGGCGTAAAGGGCAGAATTGAAGTTGTACCAAGCAATAGGGACTTTACAATCATTATTGACTATGCCCATTCGCCTGATGGACTTGAAAATATTATTACTTCTCTTAAAGAAATTGCAAAGGGCAGGGTAGTTACACTTTTCGGCTGCGGCGGTGACAGGGATAAAACAAAAAGGCCTAAAATGGGCAAAATTGCCGCGGAACTTTCTGATTACTGTATTGTAACATCAGATAATCCACGCAGTGAAAATCCGGGTGCAATTATTGATGATATTCTTGTCGGTATGAAAAATATTAAAACTCCTTATAAAGTTATTGAAAACAGGCATGAAGCTATTGAATACGCAATAACCCACGCAAAGAAAGATGATATTATTCTTCTTGCAGGTAAGGGGCATGAAACTTATCAAATCCTGCCGACAGGCACAATTCATTTTGATGAAAGAGAAGTAATTGCCGAAGTACTCGGTAAAATGAATTAAATTATGGAAACTTTAACTTTAAAAGAAATTGCAAATGCACTCGGTACTCAAACAAACTTTGATACGCAGGTTAATGCTGTTTGCATAGATACAAGAAAAATCACAAAAGGTTGCCTTTTTATTTGCATTAAAGGTGAACGCTTTGATGCCCACCAATTTGCAAATGAAGCACTTAATTTGGGTGCGGCGGCTGTTATGATTAGTGAAGATATTGAAGTTACAGGACCTTATGTAAAGGTTGATGATACTGCAAAAGCACTTCTTTCGCTTTCAGGATATTATCGTTCAAAATTTGATATTCCCGTTGTGGCACTTACCGGTTCGGTAGGCAAAACTACTACCAAGGAATTTACTCACCTTGTAGTTAATTCGCAGTTCAATGCCATTAAAACACAGGGTAATTTGAATAATGAAATAGGCGTTCCGCAAATGCTGTTTCAAATTGACGGCAGTACCGAAGCGGCAGTAATTGAAATGGGTATGAACCATTTTGGCGAAATTCACCGCCTTGTCACAGCAACAAAGCCTACAATTGCGATGATAACCAATATTGGTGTATCGCATATTGAAAATCTCGGCTCAAGGCAGGGCATACTCAAATCAAAGCTTGAAATTCTTGACGGACTTAAAGCCGGTTCACCTTTTATTATAAATTGTGATAACGATATGCTCAAAACAATACTTGATAATGATGAAATTATGCAAAAGTATAATGTAATCACATTCGGTATTGAAAGTGACGCTCAATTTAAGGCGGTTAATATTAAAGAGGAAAACGGTTCAACTTCTTTTGATGTTAAATATACAACTTCAAAAATTATTGATGAAACCGATGGGCCGACAGCTCAATTTTCTTTGTGGTCACAGCGTATATCAATTCCTACAATAGGTATTCATAATGTTTATAATGCGCTTGCGGCTTTCACAGTCGGCATAACTCTCGGTATTGATTCTAAAAAGGCGGCTGCCGCTCTTGCAAATTATGTTCCTGCGGGAATGAGGCAGAAAAGCGTAAATGTCGGCGGTATAACTTCCATTGAAGATTGCTATAATGCAAGTCCAGATTCAATGAATGCGGCAATTAAAACTCTTGCTAATGTAAATGCAAATAAAAGAATTGCTGTTTTGGGCGATATGCTTGAACTTGGCGATTTTTCAAAAAAAGCGCACGAAGATGTCGGCAAAATGGTTGCTGATAATGAAATAGATTATCTTTTGGCTTACGGTAATGACGCAGCGTACATAGTTAACGGTGCAAAGCAAAACGGTATGGAAAATGCCTTTTATTTTGATAATAAAGATGAACTTTCAAACAAACTTTTTGAGCTTGCACACAAGGGTGACGCAGTTATATTTAAAGCGTCAAGAGGTATGAAGCTTGAGGATGTAATAAATAATGTGTACGACAGGTGGGAAAAATAAATGAACAGTACAATTGCTTTAA
The DNA here is from genome assembly GCA_963661525.1 of bacterium. Taxonomy (GTDB): domain Bacteria; phylum Bacillota; class Clostridia; order Oscillospirales; family Acutalibacteraceae; genus Eubacterium_R. The sequence goes on along the minus strand of CAVLCX010000155.1, from coordinate 439 downwards.
TAATCAGTGTAGTAATAGCTTTCGGTGTTACCGCAGGCCTTGGATTTGTAATAATTCCGTGGCTTCGCAAATTAAAATTCGGGCAAACAATTCTTGATATAGGCCCAAGCTGGCATAAATCAAAGCAGGGTACACCTAATATGGGCGGAATTATGTTTATTATCGGCATAGTTCTTTCGTTTGGAATTACTGCTTTAATCTATTATCTTTCCGGCGGAGAGCTTGAAAGCGACTATTCTTCAATTATGAATGGGCGTGAATTGGTTCTTCTTTTCGGTGGGCTTCTCTTGGCTCTCGGCTGCGGCCTTGTAGGCTTTATTGATGATTTTACTAAAATTAAGCTTAAAAGAAATGAAGGTCTTTCACCAAAGCAAAAAACACTCGGTCAGCTTATTGTTACTTTAGGATATATCACTACTCTTTGGGTATCACATAATAC
>CAVLCX010000154.1:0-4642 GCA_963661525.1 bacterium | reverse complement strand
CTACTATGATAACCATAATAATACCGATAATAATTATCCAAAGGGATAGTTTTTTATGTTTTCTGAAATAAAAAGAAAGACTGACAAAAATAATTGAAAATAAAATAGGTGGCGCTTTTGTGGTAAGAATCATACTAATCATTGCCATTATGTAAAACAAAATTTTGGTGCCATGTTTCATTCGTGTGTTGCAAACAAGTATAGCAAATATAAACATATATACTGCCATGAATTGATGTTCCATATCAAATATAAAGTGAAATGAGCGAATTCCATATCTTTCTAATCCGCTCATACCTATGTCTTTAAACAAAGATATAACACCGCATATAAATGAGGCAATTGTGAAAAGTGCAGAAATTCCGGTTAATAATTCAATTATTGATTGCTTTTCGCTGTCATTTAAAAAATACTTAACTGCAAAATATGATAATAGTACTTTGGATTCGGCCAAAACATCTACAAATATAGAAAAATAATTTGATGTTAAACCACTAATCGTATTTGAAATCAATCCATAAATTGAAACGACCGCTAAGAGAACTATTGTTATTACGTCACGTTTTTCCATTCGGCTTCTAAAGAACAGTAAATAAAACGCCGATAAAATACCGATAACTTCATCCAAATAACTTCTGCTTGCAAATAATTCGGCAAGAATTAGTGATAAAAATAGTATTATTATGAGTGCAGAATAACATTAGTTGCCATTTTTTATTCCTTGCTGTTTATAAAGTTCATTAAGTTTTGCATAATATGAATTTTTATTATATTTTGATAAATCTAATTTGTTTGAAAGTTTGTGAATTGAGGTTATATCGCATATTTGTTCAAACCTTTCTTGATTGTAATTTTCTAAAAGTTCTTGGGCAAATATGTGGTTATCTAAATGGTTGTAGTAAGGTATTTTATTATATTTATCAGGATAAGTATCACTAACCATTCTGAAAAAAATGTGAAAAATAAAATACTGTCTTATATAATTATAATCCTGCCAATATTTAAAAAGAAGTGCTTGTGTTTTTGCAAGTAAAAAATTGTTTGGCTTTGCATATATAAGCCAAGTTGCTATATTTATATCATCCATGTCAAATTGACCGTTTCGATATACAAATAAGTCATTAGAAAAAATATATTTTGGTAGTGGAGCTGTCAAATAAGTTGTAGAATCAAGCCATAGTCCGCCGTGACGAAGTAAAATGTTTATCCTTATAAAGTCACTGAAAAGAGTGTTTGATATAATTCCTTTTTTCCACTTCTCAATAATATAATTTGGAAGACTTGTGTACTTTTGATAATTGGTTTTGTCAATTATGATTATGTTTTTGTTGCTACAATTATATTTAATTGAATTTAAACAATTCACTACAAGGTTAGGCGCATTTTCAATTCCCTGAAGCCAGCAAAACCAAATAGTATTGCTCATATCTTCTACATTATAATTTTCAATTTCAATGTTCTCAACTGTATCTTTATACTCTTTGCAAAGTTTTTCATATGTTTTATGCATAGAAATTAAACCGTAAATATTATAATTTGCATAACCTGATTTTTTTAGAATGTAAGCTACTGCAACTTCGGTCAGTGTGTGGCTTTTTATATTCTTTTTAATAGCATCTTTTAAAGTGAGATTCATTTTTTTATTCCTTTTTATATTTATTTTTTAAATTAAACATAATTCTTTTTGGTGTGAGCTTTTTTCTGTTTGTCCAAAAAGCTTTTGCATAAAATGCCGGGGCATTGCCTTTGCCTAATTTTTCAATGAGCTTTTCGGTTATTTCAAAATCTCTATCAGTCACAACATCGGAGTATATAAGGTATCGCCCTTTTGAATAATCGCTTACATTGTAACTCATAGGCCTGCACCAAAAGTGAATATAAAGATATTCTTCTTTATAAATTTTGTGGTTGTAAAGGAAGTATCTGAAGATTTTGCCGTTTTCCCAAGTGAAAATTTGGCGTTCGTTTTTATATTCTTCTTGTTTCGGTTTTGAACCCAAGTGAAATTTGGTTTCATATTTTGTTAAATTAGCGAAATCCACACCTTTGTAATAAGGAATGTTTAGATAGTTATAAATATTTTCAATTCCGGGTTCATCAAATGCAAATCCGTCTGAACTTGAATATACCTGCATATAGTTAGTTAACCCGTTTACAACTGTTTTGTACCTTGCGTTAACTTCAGGTGTGTTTCTGTATAATGTGGAGTGTGCAAGAAAGCCGATTTTGTCATAATTATCAAGTATTTCATCGGTATAATATTTCCTTATATCTCCCCACATTAAGTCAACATCACAATGCCCCCAAAAGTCATAGCCTTTAAGTTCAGGCTCAAACATTTCGCCATATGTAAGCTTATAGTCACAAAGCTTCCAGCCTCTGTCTAAAACTATCGGAAAATCAAAATGTTTTTGAAATCTTTTTCTGATATCATCAAATGTGCAGTAATTCACCTTTACATTTTCGGGATAATCATATTCGGTTTTATCATCGGTAAAAATCAACCAATCAATTGTTGGATTCATTTTACAGCTCATCAGCCAAAGCTGAAATCCGCTTGGCAATTTGCCGAAATATGGCACTATGTAACAAATTGATTTCATATTATATCTCCGTTGTAAATTGAAATAAACTGCTCTGCCTTATATTCGGTAGGCAAATACTTTCTGTAATTTATACAGTTATTTATATATTTTTTATCACAGGCAATTTTGTTTAAATCATCTTCATTCCAATCATCTTTAACAATGCCGAGTTCGTTTGCTTTTATATAGCTTGAATTATATGGAACAGATGTTGTAATAATCGGGGTTGCAAGTGCGATTGATTCAACTATTGATACCATATTATTATCTTTTTCGGTATAAACAAGCATTGCTTTTGATTGTTTTAAAATTTTAATTAAATCGCCGTGATTTAGTTTTCCTGTAAATATTATGTTTTTATCAGCATTAAGCTTTTTTGCAAGGGCTTTTAGGTTTTCTTTTTCTTCGCCTTCACCCATAATATATAGCTTTGCACTGCTGTCATATTTCTTTAAATAGTTTGCAAATGCTGTAATAGATTTTTCAATATGTTTTCTCGGTATAAGTTGCGAACTGATTGCAAATTGATTTTCTTTATTTTCGCATGGAATAAATTTATCGGTGTTTACACCGTGGTCAATAATAACATTGCTTACATTTTTGCAGTATTGTGAAATGAAATTTTTTGCCTGTTCGCTTCTTGCCACAATAAGTGGCTTTTTAAAGCAACTTTTTGCAATTACGCTGTACCAAAATTTTGATGCATAGCCGTGAAAAATATTATTATGCTTTGCAAGCTCGTGCCAAACAATTAACTTTTTAGGCACATTTAAAGCTAAAATAAGTGAGTTTAATGAAAAAACTTCACTTGTAATAATTAAATCGAAGTCACCTGATTTTGCAAGTTTTTTGATTTCAGGGCAATAGGGAAGTGTGTTTGGCGGAAAAAGATTTTTACATCTTGTTTTCATCCATACAATGTTAAAAGGATAATTTTCGCTTGCTTTCGGTTTATATAAATCTGAAGCGGCGAGTGTTACATTATGCCCTTTGTTTTTAAACGCAAGGCATAAATTATAAATCATAGTATCCTTTATTGTATTAACTTTTTTTATATTTCTATCTTCATTTGTGTAAAGAATAGGGTTAACAATTAAAATTTTCATTTTTAACCTGCATTTTTATTGTAAAGTTTTATGGCAGCTTGCTTTAATTTATTATATATGGCATAAAGTAAATTGCTTAATAGTTCAATCGGCTTTTCAAGTACAACTGCACAAATATATGCTGCTGCAAACACTGCGATTGATAAGCCAAATACTATGAATACTAAATATAATCTGTTTTGGTTACTTTCAACTATATTGAAGTGTGATATTAACGCAGTAAGTTGACCGCCGATAACATAAATGTAAAGCGTTTTTGTAGAAACGGAATTAACCGCTTTATTTGAAAAAGTCTTGCCGGATGCAAGCAGAAGAAGCGAAATTCCGATTATAAGTGTAAATATTGAACATTCCCTTGAAAAAGGATATGCAACACTGCCATGTTCACTTGATAATTTTGCGCTGAAAAATGAAGCGAGAAAATTCAATACGGTTGAAATAAGATATGAAATGCACAAAGCTGTTATAACAGTTTTCTTTTTAAAAGTTATTTTATATTTAGAAAGATATGTACCTATAAGGTAGCAACTAATCATTGTGATAAGGCCTTTGCCTTTATCACCCATTATATCAAAATATAAAATACTTGGCAGCAGGAAAAAGCAAAACACAATAATTGAAACTAAAATTGTAAAGCTCTTTTTGCTCATTGCATTTATCGCTTTATTTATAAAAGGTGAAAGCAATAATAAGCACACATAAGCTGATAAATACCAATATTCATTTGTAGATAAGGGAACAAACCTTTTTAAAACAGATACTTTTGTAATAATACTGAATAAAGGTATTTTTGTTATGAGTGAAAAAGCAATTGTTATAATCAATGAAAATACGGAGCAAACCCAAGTCATTGAAATGAATTTAAACAGCTTTTGCTCACTGAATTTTATAAGAAAATAGCCGCTTAAAAGCATAAATATTATTACACCCAAGCCTGCACCGAATAAGGAG
>CAVLCX010000153.1:0-4696 GCA_963661525.1 bacterium | reverse complement strand
AAAGAATACAATATATTTTAGCATAGAATAATAATCATTACAATTATATAAGAAAAGAAAATTGTTGACTATTTGAAAGTTTAGTGTTATATTATTAGCGTATATTAAAACTGTGATTAGGCGAGTAACTGCTTAAGTTTTGTTTCAGAGAGTTGCCGTGTGGTGCAAGGCAATACAGGCATGCAGTGAAAAACACCTATGAGTTCCCGAAAGAAAGCATTTTATTTATTTGCAAGTAGAATCGGGCGTGCAAGAGCGTTAATCTTTTGAGTGAGCCGATTACGGCTAATTTAGGTGGTACCACGGAAGCAGTCTTTCGTCCTATTGGACTTAAGGCTGCTATTTTTTTATTTAAGTACACTTTGATAAAGGAGAACAGTATGGAATTTTCAACAAATTACAGAACAAAGCCTATGAATGAATTTTCAGAGGCAGACATCAATTCAACAGTCAAAATTGCCGGCTGGGTTGAAAACATTCGTGACCACGGCGGCGTATCTTTCATTGACCTTAGGGATATGTACGGGGTTATGCAGGTTGTAATGCGTGACACAACACTTCTTGACGGAATCAGCAAGGAAGATTGCCTTTCAATCGAAGGTATTGTTGAAAAAAGAGATGAAGATACAATCAACCCTAAAATTGCAACAGGCACAATTGAAGTTGAAGCTAAAAGCGTAACTACCCTCGGAAAAGTTAGGCAGCCGCTTCCTTTTGAAATTCAAACTTCTAAAGAAATTCGTGAAGATAAAAGGCTTCAATACCGTTTCCTTGATTTAAGAAACGAAAAAGTTAAAGATAATATCATTTTCAGAAGCAAGGTTATTGCATATCTTCGCCAGGTTATGAGCGAAATGGGATTTTTGGAAATGCAAACACCTATCCTTTGCGCTTCATCACCTGAAGGTGCGCGTGACTATGTAGTACCTTCCCGTGTTCACAAAGGTAAGTTTTATGCACTTCCGCAGGCACCGCAGCAGTACAAGCAGCTTCTTATGGTATCAGGTATTGATAAATATTTCCAGGTAGCACCTTGCTTTAGAGATGAAGACGCAAGGGCTGACCGTTCACCGGGTGAATTTTATCAACTTGACTTTGAAATGGCATTTGCCACACAGGAAGATGTATTCAAAGTCGGTGAAGAAGTGCTTACAAAAACATTTGAAAAATTTGCACCAAAAGGTTACAGCGTAACAAAAGCACCGTACCCTGTAATCAGCTACAAGGAATCTATGCTTAAATACGGTACAGATAAGCCTGACCTCAGAAATCCGCTTGAAATTGTAGATGTAACAGAATTTTTCCAGCGCTGCACATTTAAGCCTTTCCACGGACAGACAGTAAGAGCTATCAAAGTACACGCAGATATTTCAAAGGGCAAGCACGAAAAGCTCCTTAAATTCGCACAATCTATCGGTATGGGCGGCCTTGGCTACTTACTTGTACAGGAAGATAAAACTTATAAAGGCCCTATTGATAAATTCATTCCTGACGATATGAAAGAAGAACTTGCACAAATTGCGAGCCTTGAAATCGGCGATACAATCTTCTTCATTGCAGATAACGAAACTAAAGCTTGCGAATATGCAGGCCAAATCAGAACAAAGCTTGGCGAAATGTTTGACCTTCTTGAAAAGAATGCATATCGTTTCTGCTTTATCAACGACTTCCCTATGTTTGAATATAAGGAAGAAGAAAAGAAAATAGGATTTACTCACAATCCGTTTTCAATGCCGCAGGGCGGACTTGAAGCACTTGAAAATGAAGACCCGCTTTCAATTCTTGCTTATCAGTATGACATTGTTTGCAACGGTGTTGAACTTTCATCAGGCGCAGTTCGTAACCACGATATTGATATTATGAAAAAAGCATTTGAAATTGCAGGATATGATGAAGAAGTGCTTAAAGAAAAATTCGGCGCGCTTTACACTGCATTCCAATTCGGCGCACCGCCACACGCAGGTATGGCACCGGGTATTGACAGAATGATTATGCTTCTTCGAAATGAAGAAAACATCAGAGAAATAATCGCATTCCCAATGGACGGTAAAGCGCAAGACCTTATGTGCGGCGCACCAAACGAAATCACCGAGCAGCAGCTTCGTGAAGTACACATTAAGCTTAGAAAGTAACAGAGGATAAAATTATGATTACTAAAGAAGAAGTAATTAAGCTTGCAAACCTTGCAAGGCTTGACTTTTCTGATGATGAGCTTGACAAAATAATTAAGGATATGGGAGATATTATTGCATTTGCCGACACCATTAACAACTCGGTCGAAGGTGACGCAGATAAAATCAGGAACATTGCTTCCTGTGCTACTCCTGCCGAAGAATTCAGGAAAGATGAAGTTAAGCCGTCACTTCCAAATGAAAAAATACTTTCAAATGTAAATGCATCAAAAGGATGCTTCTGTGTAAAGGGAGGTATATAAATGAGAGAAATCATTTCACCTTTATCACAAATGCTTAAAAGCGGCGAAATATCATCAGTTGAGCTTACAAATAAATATATTGAAGCAATAGAAAATGACAACCCAAAGTACAATGCCTATGTTTCAACCACATTTGACAAGGCAATTGAAAACGCAAAATTTGCCGATAAACTTATAGCCGACGGTAAAGCAACAGCACTTACGGGTATTCCGATGACTCTTAAAGATAATATCTGTTCAGACGGTGACCTTACAACCTGCTGTTCAAAAATACTTGAAGGCTTCAGGCCGTATTATGATTCAACAGTCTGGTCAAAGCTCAAGGCACAGGGTGCAGTAATGCTCGGTAAAACCAATATGGATGAATTTGCTATGGGTTCAACAAGCGAAACGAGTGTTTACGGCGCACCTTTAAATCCGAGAAATACAAATCATGTAACAGGCGGTTCATCCGGCGGTGTTGCATCTGCTGTATGTGCCAACCTTGCAGGTTACGGATTAGGTTCGGATACAGGCGGTTCTGTTCGCCAGCCTGCATCATTTTGCGGTATAGTCGGCCTTAAGCCTACTTACGGTGCTATTTCGCGTTACGGTCTTATTGCATACGGCTCATCACTTGACCAAATCGGTGTACTTACAAACAGTGTAAAAGACACAGCGACTGTATTTGACGCTATCAGCGGTGTTGATGAGCATGACCAAACAAGTGTTGATTATGACTTTGGCAACATAAGTGATTCACTGGGCCAAACTGATGTTAAAGGCCTTAAAATCGGTGTTGCAAAAGAATATTTTGAGGGTATTAACGAAGAAATTAAAGACGCTATATTCTCTGCAATTAAGGAATATGAGAAAAACGGAGCTGAAATTATAGATATTAAGCTTCCTGTATTACAGCAGGCACTTCCTGTTTACTATATCATTGCCTGCGCAGAAGCTTCATCAAACCTCGGCAGATATGACGGTATCAGATACGGCTACCGCACAGAAAATTTCAACGATGTTGAAGAAATGATACTTAAAACAAGAACCGAAGGTTTCGGCGACGAAGTTAAAAGAAGAATTATGCTCGGCACTTATGTGCTTAGTTCAGGCTATTATGACGCATATTATAAAAAAGCCTGCCTTCTTCGCCAAAATCTTATTTCCGATTTTGATGATATATTCAACACCTGCGATGTGCTTATTGCACCGACCGCTCCTAACACCGCATTTGAACTCGGTTTCAAGGGGGCATCACCTGTTGATATGTATTTGTCAGATATTGCCACCGTTCCAATCAACATTACCGGTGTACCTGCTATAAGCGTACCTGTTAAAAATGACAAAAACGGTTTACCTATCGGTATGCAAATCATAGGCAAAAAATTCAGCGAAAAGAAAATTCTTGATGTTGCATACTTTTATGAAAAGCTCAATAAGAGCGAGGTTGAAGATTTTAACGGAGGTGTTACAGTATGAGTTACAAATTAGTTTGCGGTATTGAAACACATATTGAACTTGCAACAAAAACTAAAATCTTCTGTTCCTGCACAACACAATTCGGCGGTGAGCCTAACACTCACTGTTGCCCTGTTTGCACAGGTCAGCCGGGCGCACTTCCTGTATTAAACCGTGAAGTTATTGCATTTGCAGTAAGAGCCGGACTTGCGGTTCACTGTAAAATCAACAATAATTCTCATATGGACCGAAAGAACTATGTTTACCCTGACCTTCCTAAAGCTTATCAAATTTCACAGTTTGACGAGCCTGTTTGTGTAGACGGTTATGTTGAACTTGATTCAGGCAAGAAAATCAGAATTGAGCGTATTCATATTGAAGAAGATGCCGGAAAGCTTATTCACGAAGACGGATATACTTATGTTGACTATAACCGCGGCGGTGTTCCGCTTATAGAAATAGTATCAATGGCTGATATTGAAACACCGGAGGAAGCAAAGGAATACGCCGAAAAGTTGCAGCTTATTATGCGAAATGTAGGTGTATCCGACTGTAAAATGCAAGAGGGTTCAATGAGATGCGATGTAAATGTATCTATTCACGAACCGGGTGAACCTTGGGGTACAAGAACCGAAATCAAAAATATCAACTCACTTTCAAACATTGTCAGAGCAATGGAACTTGAAATGGAAAGGCAAGAGGATATTATTGAATCCGGCGAAAAAGTTATTCAGTCAACAATGCGTTATGATGCAAACAGTGACACTGTATATGTTTTGCGTTCAAAGGAAAATGCAGATGATTACCGCTATTTTCCGGAAC
>CAVLCX010000152.1:584-4731 GCA_963661525.1 bacterium | reverse complement strand
GCTGTATATAAGAAGGCTCATAAAGGTAAGCTTTCTACATCAGATAAAATTGATAAAGTTATTACAAACAGAATTTTAGGTCTTCCTATTTTTGCACTTATTATGTGGGGCGTTTACTATATCGCAATGCAGTGGATTGGTGCAATGGGAACTGACTGGGTAAACGATGTTCTCTTCGGTGAATGGGTACCGGGACTTCTTGAAAAATTCCTTGAACCACATCTTGCTCCTTGGCTCTTCGGTCTTATCAATGACGGTATCGTAGCCGGTGTCGGTGCAGTTCTTGGTTTCGTTCCTCAAATGCTTATTCTCTTCTTCCTTCTTGCAATTCTTGAAGGTTGCGGTTATATGAGCCGTGTTGCATTCGTAATGGATAGAATTTTCCGTCACTTCGGTCTTTCAGGTAAGTCATTCATCCCTATGCTTATCGGTACAGGCTGCGGCGTTCCTGCTGTAATGGCTTCTCGTACAATTGAAAATGAGCGTGACCGTCGTATGACAATTATGACTACCACATTCATTCCTTGCGGTGCCAAGCTTCCAATCATCGGTCTTATTGCCGGTGCTTGCTTTGGCGGTGCAAGCTGGGTTGCAACATCTGCTTACTTCGTTGGTGTTGCCGCAATCATTGTTTCAGGCATTATGCTTAAGAAAACAAAGAGATTTGCCGGCGACCCTGCTCCGTTCGTAATGGAACTTCCTGCTTACCATATTCCTACTCTCGGCACAGTTCTTCGTTCAACTTGGGAGCGTGGCTGGTCATTCATCAAAAAGGCAGGTACAATTATCACACTTGCAACAATCCTTATTTGGTTCCTCCAGGGCTTCGGTGTAGAAAACGGTGCCTTCGGTATGGTTGAGGATATGGATAACTCAATCCTCGCTAAATTTGGTAACTTGTTCGCTTGGCTCTTTATCCCACTTGGCTGGGGCGGTTGGAAACCGGCTGTTGCAGCTGTTACAGGTCTTATTGCTAAAGAAAATGTTGTTTCAACATTCGGTGTTCTTTATCACTTTGCAGGCGAACTTGCTGAAAACGGTGATGAAATCTGGGTTAACTTTGGTAAAGACCTTACAAATCTCAGTGGTGGTCATGCTGCTCTTGCAGGTTATTCATACCTTATCTTCAATCTTCTTTGCGCTCCTTGCTTCGCAGCTATCGGTGCTATCAAGAGAGAAATGAACAACGCTAAATGGACTTGGTTCGCAATCGGCTATCAGTGTGGCTTTGCTTACATCATTTCACTTATTGTATATCAAATCGGTCTTGTATTTGCCGGTGACATCAATGTTATTGGCTTTATCGCTGCTCTTGTTTGCCTTGCAGGTCTTCTCTATATGCTTTTCAGAAAGAACAAGTACGATGATAACAGACTTACAATCAATACTAAGGCTTCAAAGAAAGATAAAGTTAAAGCATAATTTAATTTAAAGAAAGGAAGTATTTGTATGCTTGCGTTTTTAAAAGCAAATATTTATAATATTATTGTTATAGCAGTTATTTTGCTTGTTGTTTTCTTAATCATACGAAAGATAGTGAAAGATAAAAAGGCAGGCAAGAGTGCTGTTTGCGGCGGCGATTGCAGTAAGTGCCACGCAAATTGCAGTCACAAAGGCTAACTTTTAAATTAGTATAGAATTTTCCGTCTGTATCTGTTATAATGATGCAGACGGATTTTTTATTTTAGGAGTTCTTTATGATTAAAACAGTTTTATTTGATTTGGATGATACTATTTTTGATTTTAATATGAGCGAAAAAATTGCACTTATTAAAACACTTGAAAGTTTCGGCTATGATGTAACGGGTGAAATGATTTTAAAATACAGCCAATATAATATTTCACAGTGGAAAAGGCTGGAGCTTGGCGAAATAACAAGGGAAGAGGTTAAGGTTAACAGATTTAAACTTCTTTTTGATGATTTGGGCTTGGATTTATCACCTAAAAAAACAACTTTGCTTTATGAAGAAAATCTTGCAAAGGGTCACTTTTTTGTTAAAGGGGCAGAAGAAATGCTCAATTCTATTTATAAAGATTATGATTTATACCTTGTTTCAAACGGGGCTAAAAAAGTGCAAGAGGGAAGAATGAGTACCGCAAATATTTCACACTGCTTTAAAGATAGTTTTATATCAGAAGTAGTGGGATACGAAAAGCCTAATGTGGAATTCTTTAATTATGTTTTTTCAAAAATAAAGGATTTTAACAGGGATGAAACCGTTATTATAGGTGACAGCCTTACATCTGATATTTTAGGCGGAAAAAATGCAAAAATAAAAACCGTTTGGTTTAATCCAAACGGTCAAAAATGCGAAGATATTGTACCCGATTATCAAATTTCAAGCTTAAGTGAAGTAAAGCCGCTTTTAAATTCAATTTAATTATTCAATCTTTTTTCAAGCTCCTTGGTGCTTAAACATTTGGTACTTTTAAGGAGCTTTTTGTATCGCTCCATATTATATTGCGAATGTTCTGTTTCTTTGCTCCAAAGATGAATTACCCAGCTTTCTTCGCCAAAGTATGTAACAATCAATACACCCATTACCGCCATTTTGATTTTTGATAAAACATCATAATCGTAAACAGCTAAAAGAAAGTATTTGAATAAAAAATACATTGCTATCTGCTCATTGTATATTTCATTTAATATTTTATTTTCTTTTCCTGATTTAACTTTTTCTACCCATTCTTGATTTATTACTTCAGGGTTATCGAATACTTCAAAAAAGTCAATGTCATCATTTCCCTCGTCGTATGTATCCAAATCTTTTTGTATTTCTTTTCCGTATTCTAAAAGTTCAATCAGTCTGTCTTTAATATGCTTGTCCCTGTTTTGAATGATTGAATATGCTTGCTTTCTTGCTTTAACCAAATAGTAATATGTTTGCGCATCAATTTCGTTAAGCTCCGGCAATCTGTCATTCATTTCATCAATAAATGTCATTTTTTCTTTAAGGTTAAACATCATATCACTTGCCACCGGGCAGGAAAATGAAATACCCATTTCTTCAGTACCGCCGAAATCGTTAATAAACCTCGGAAATGTTCTGCAAGTGTAAGGTGTATGCTCACCGCCTATTGCAATGTGCATATCGCATAAATTTTCTTTGTTTAAAAACGGACAGCGTTTCTTTTTTGCTAATTTAAAAATTGTGTTGCCGAATTCATCTTTAGAAAGCACGCTGTCAATTCTTTCTCTTATTTCACCGAATATTGTTTTGTAATATTCAAGTGATTTTTCATCTGCGTCCACTTCCCAGCCTTGGCAGCAAGAGTCGGGGCAGGCACCGGCAATACATTTAAAATCTTTATAAAAACTTGGTGTTCTTAATATCATATTTATCCCTCAACACTGAATTTATATACTTATTTTATCACGGAAATTGAAAAACGCAATATAATTTTATTGCATACTTTTGTTATTGATGATAATATAAAAAAATATACGGTGATTGTTGGGTGATTTTTATGACAAAGTTTCTTATAAATATGATAAAAAGTAAATACGATATTTCAGCCTCTCTTGGCCGTGAAAAAGTCGGCACAATGAGCGGCTGGTGCGGAATAATTTGCAATGCTTTTCTGTGCATTGTTAAATTTGTTATCGGTACTGTGTCAGGTTCTGTATCAATTACGGCAGATGCGTTTAATAATTTATCTGATGCAGGCTCAAATGTTGTTACTATCGCCGGGGCTAAACTTGCTAATAAGCCGGTGGATAAGGAACATCCTTTCGGTCACGGCAGGCTTGAATATATATCCGCTTTGATTGTATCATTCATCATTCTTTTAATGGGGTTTGAACTCGGTAAAACTTCTGTTGTTAAAATATTTAAGCCTGAAGAAGTAAGCTTCAGTGTTGTTTCGATTTTTGTTTTGCTTCTTGCAATTTGCGTTAAACTTTGGATGGCTTATTTTAATAATAAGCTTTATAAATTAACAGGCAATATAAATCTTAAAGCTGTTTGCCAAGACAGTCTTAATGACTGCATTGCAACTTCAGCTACGATTATTTCACTTTTAATATCTCATTTTACAGGTTTTTACCGTATTGACGGAATTGTGGGCATTTTTGTGGCTGTTGCAATCATTATGTCCGGTATCGGAATTTTAAAAGATGTAATCGGGCCGCTTCTCGGTCAGCCGC
>CAVLCX010000152.1:0-574 GCA_963661525.1 bacterium | reverse complement strand
AGCCGAACTTGTGAAAAGTATTGAAGATTTAATATTGAGTGAGTCGGAAATAGTTGGCGTTCACGATTTGATTGTTCACGATTACGGACCGGGCAGAATTATTGCTTCCGCCCATGCAGAAGTACCGTCAAATGAAGATATAGTCCATATCCACGATGTTATAGATAATGTTGAAAAGAAAATACAAAAAGAACTTAATATTGTAATTTGTATTCATCTTGACCCGATTGATATTGATAATGAAGAAGTAAATAAATATAAGTCAATCGCTCAAAAAATAATTAAAAACTATAACAGTGAATATTCATTTCATGATTTTAGGCTTGTAAACGGTGAAACACATAAAAATCTGATTTTTGACCTGGTAATTCCTTTTGATAAAAATAACGATACTACAAAAATATTGAATGATATTATGGCTCTGTTTAAAGAATATGATGAAAAAATAAATGTAGTGATTACTATTGAACACTCGTTTATTTAAAGTTTATAATTATTTTATAATTTTGTTGACGGAATAAATGTTAACTGTTATAATGGCTTTAATGATTTAAGGGGGTTTTGTAATGAATGT
>CAVLCX010000151.1:0-4737 GCA_963661525.1 bacterium | reverse complement strand
GCTACAACTTCTTCAATAAGATTTCTTGCAGGAGTAAGATATTGACGAGGGTCAAAATGAGTTGGATTTTCAGCAAAATGCTCTCTTACTGCTGCTGTCATTGCGATACGAATGTCAGAGTCAACATTGATTTTACATACTGCCATTGATGCTGCTTTACGAAGCATATCTTCAGGAATACCGATAGCATCAGGCATTTCACCGCCGTATTTGTTAATAAGCTTGATATGGTCTTGGTTAACTGATGATGCACCGTGAAGTACGATTGGAAAACCAGGAAGCTTCTTGCCAACTTCTTCAAGAATGTCAAAACGAAGCTGTGGCTTCTGGCCAGGCTTAAACTTGTAAGCACCGTGGCTTGTACCGATTGCGATTGCAAGTGAGTCAACACCTGTTCTTGTAACAAAATCATATACTTCTTCAGGTCTTGTGTAAGATGCGTTTTCAGCGTCAACCTGTACATCATCTTCAACACCTGCAAGTGTACCAAGCTCACCCTCAACAACTACGCCGTGAGCGTGTGCATATTCAACAACCTTCTTTGTAAGAGCAACATTTTCTTCATATGGGAGTGAAGAACCGTCAATCATAACAGAAGTAAATCCACCGTCAATACATTCTTTGCAAGTTTCAAAGTCAGGACCGTGGTCAAGGTGAAGGGCAATAGGAAGACCTGTTTCTTCAGCTGCTGCCTTTACCATAGCAACAAGGTAACCGTGTGATGCATACTTTCTTGCACCTGCTGAACATTGAAGGATAACAGGAGCGTTAAGCTTCTTTGCAGCACGGGTGATACCCTGTACAATTTCCATATTATTTACATTGAAAGCACCGATGGCATATCCGCCTTCGTATGCCTTTTTAAACATTTCAGTAGTAGTAACTAATGGCATTTTAATATCTCCTAAATTACTAAAAATTATGGGTGAAATTCACTCAACGCTGATATTATACAACATATGAATCAAAATATCAATAATTATTTTTATTCTTCTTCATTTTTTGTGTTTTTTTCATCATATTCTATTACTTCGCGGGCAATATATATAGGTCTTTTCTTGGTTTCAATATAATTTTTCGCAAGATATTCGCCCATAATTCCCACGGTGAAAAGCTGAATTCCGCCTAAAAACGATATAAGTATAACAAGCTGGGTAAATCCGTCAACATCAATATTGCTTACAAGCTTTCTTATTATGGTAATAATCATATAAATTATACTTAAAAATATGGTTGCGCCGCCGACATAGCCGGATATTTTAAGCGGAACGGTTGAAAATGCAATTATTCCGTCAATTCCGTATTTTAAAAGTTTTGAAAAATTAAAACTGCTTTTTCCGTTTTTTCTGCTTGCGGCTGTGTAAGGAATATATTTTGTGTTAAATCCGACCCAGCTGAAAATACCCTTGCTGAAACGGTAATATTCGCCCATGGATAAAATAGCGTCTTTCACGCTTTTGCGAAAAGTTCTGAAATCGCTTGCCCCGTCAACAAAATGTGTGTCGGTATATTTATCTGCAAATTTATAAAAGCTTTTTTTGCAAAATTTAAAAAATGCGTTTTCGTGCCTGTTTTCCTGGCAGGCGCATACGCTGTCAACACTTTCGTCATTTTCCAAAATATTTATCATATCTTTTACTATTTCGGGATTTTGCTGTAAATCGGTATCAATAATAGTGATATATTCGCCGCGGCAGTGCTGAAGCCCGGCATACATAGCCGCTTCTTTGCCGAAATTTCTTGAAAAATTGATTATTTTAATATTCTGGCAGCTTTCTTTTTTTAATTTCTTCAGTTCGCCTATTGTGTTGTCTGCGCTTCCGTCGTTAATAAATACAAGCTCATATTCATCTGTATTTTCAAAAGCGTCAAGCACAGCTTTGGCAAAAGGTTTAATATTTTTTTCTTCGTTATAACACGGGCAAATAAATGATTGCTTCATTTTTTCACTTCCTTATCGAACATTCTATATTATGTATTCGATATTGTCAAATATAGTATTATTCTAAATTTCCTGTTAATAGCATTATTGCGCTTAATGCGGCAACAGGGGCGGTTTGCGTGCGCAAAATACGCGGGCCTAATGACGCTACTTTGCCGCCGGCTGATTTAATCAGCTCAACTTCGCTTTCTTCAAATCCGCCTTCCGGGCCTATATATACAGATATACTTTTTATATCTTGCGGTATTATTGATTTTAAGCTTTCGCCGCCGCCCTCATAAAAAAGTATTTTTAATTCGCTTTCGTCATTTTCAACTGCGTCTTTAAGTGCGGTCATATCCATAATTTCAGGGACAATGCCGCGCCCGCTCTGCTGTGACGCTTCAAGTGCGATTTTTTTGTACCTTTCGCCTTTTTTCTTCGCCTGCTTTTCATCAGGCCTGCTCACACTTCTGTGGGTGAGCGTGGGGCAAATTGCCGTAATTCCGAGTTCTGTGCATTTTTGTATTACATCTTCAAGCTTGCTTGCTTTCGGCACTCCCTGGTAAAGCGTAACTTTTACACTCGGCTCGCTGTTATTTGCCTGCTTGTAGCATACACTCAAAGTAACAAGTCCGCCGTTTACACCGGTAATTTGACACCCGTAGTCGTTTCCGTCACCGTTTGTTAAGGTCAGCATATCGCCCTTTTTCATTCTGAGTGCTTTTGCAATGTGGCGCGATTGCTCCTCATTAAGTGTAACTTGCCCGTTAGGTTCAAAATCTATAAAAAGCTTTTGCATATTTTCTCCTTATTTTAAATTGTTCCTTGCCCAGTGAAATAAATATTGCTGTGCTATTCCGCCGATACCGTCAAAGCATTTCGGCAATCCGTTTGGGTAATATTCCATAACCCTTTTCATCCATACATCAATCGGGAATGCGTCATAAAATCCGAAGCCGAACAGCAGTGCGCAGTTTGCAACTTTAATTCCCACTCCGTAAATGTTTAAAAGCTCTTTTCTTGCTTCTTCAAGCGAAAGAGTTTTTATTTTTTCAAGGTCAATTTCTCCGCTTGAAACACTTTTTGCAAGTCTTTCAAGGTATTTTGCCCTGTAACCTGTGCCGAGTGCTTCAAAATCCTCAACCGTAAGCTTGCTCAAATCTTCGGCAGACGGAAAAGAATAATATCCTTTTTTAACTTCTTTTCCGTATTTTCTGCAAAGCCTTTCAATAATACCTTTTATTCTTTTAATATTATTCTGTTGGCTTATTACAAATGAGCAGAGCGCTTCCCAGCTGTCCTGGTTTAATATCCTTATTCCGTAATATTCATCAATGGTGGATGATAAAAGCTCATCTTCTTTTAATGTATTGCATATTTTAACATAATCTTTGTCAAAATCAAAATAATTTCGCCATATGTTATCAAAATCCTGCTTTGCGGTGTCTTTTAATATAAATGTATCGTCACCGAGTTTTTTGATGTTTAAATACACACCATTTACAACACCGCTGTAACTTCCGTCTTTTTCTTTAACCCAGCGAAAAGCCTGCCCGCAGTCAAGTGTCAAATCAAGGTCAAGGCATTTTACACCATGCAAAATTATATCGCTGTTTTTAATTTCGATTTTCATAATTTCCTCTTGTCAATTGATTTTTCAAAATTGTATTACTTTTGTAATATCTTCGTACAATGAGTATAACATTTTTTTGTCAAGAGTGAAAGTTAAAAATAGCAATTTACACAAAATTTTTAGTTCGAAATCGAACTTTCAAAAATGTTGAAAACTATGTGTAAAGTTATGAAAACTCAAATTTTTTATGTCTAAAAAGAGTTTTCAACAGTAAAAAATGCCCAAACAACGCACTTTTCGGGTAAGTTTTTAACATTTTCCACAGAGTTTTCCACAATGGATGAACTGTAAGGTTAAATATACATTTGGTTATATTATAAGCTTGTCAAGAAAAAAATTTTATAAGAATTGACAAAATTCTACAAAAACTTTTTAGTATATTTGCCACTGCTTTTTCCTACACTAATTGTATAAATTTGAAAGGAATTTTTGAAATGATTAAGGGTGTAAGCAAGCAAATTTTGGAAGTTACAAACACAGATAATCCATATTTTGATAAAATTATATTTTTTGTTAAGCCCGAACATCAGTCAACAGACCGCAAAAAACTTCAAAAAGAAGCAGAGGCAGTTGCGTCTTTAAAGCAAAAACCGCCCAAGCTGAAATTAACAAAGCACCAAATAATCAAAACCGCAGTTTTATCCCTGCTTTTTACAATGGCAGGGTGCGGCATTACATTTATTATTACATTATTAGTATAGGAGAGATTTAAAATGACAGTATATAAAGCTTTTCGCAATTTGATTATTGCGCTTGCAATTGTGGGAATTATCGTGGCGGGTTCGCTAATCGGCTTTTCGGTGTATCGCATTTATGATTATGCACAAAACAGCCAATATGTTGTGTCGAAACTCGGTTCAACCGGGGATGAAGTAAATAAAATTCAAAAAAAGCTTTCATCACTCGGCTTTTATAACGGTTCTGTTGACGGTGTTTACGGTAACGATACCAAAAGTGCGGTAAAGGCTTTTCAAAAAAGCTGCGGCATTACGGCAGACGGAATATGCGGCAAAACCACGCTTCTTTATCTCGGTCTTTCGGGCGGCGGTTCATCAAATAATACCGAATATTCAAATTCCGATGTTGAACTTTTGGCTAAAGTTATAAGCGCAGAGGCAAGGGGCGAATCGTATGAGGGGCAGGTAGCAGTCGGTGCTGTAATATTAAATAGTGTAAAGCA
>CAVLCX010000150.1:0-4849 GCA_963661525.1 bacterium | reverse complement strand
GAATATATTATTGATTATTACTTGTGATTGTGCTAAAATATTATGAATATATATAGGTATAGGTGACTTAAAATGAGTAATGAAAATAAAAAATTAACACTCGCAGTAATTTTCGGCGGTGTTTCATCTGAACATGATATTAGCTGTATTTCAGCTAAGGGCATTATTTCAAATATTGATTATAATAAATATAATGTGATTCTTCTCGGTATCACAAAAGACGGTAAATGGTATATTTTTAATGATGATATTTTACTTTTACCTAATGACAGATGGACTGAATCTAAAAGTCTTATTCCGGCTTACATATCACCTGATACTTCAATCGGCGGTATAGTTACCGCAAAGGGTGAAGTTATCAAGCTTGATTGCGTATTCCCTGTTCTTCACGGTAAAAACGGAGAGGACGGAACTATTCAGGGCCTTTTGCAGCTTGCTCAAATTCCGTATGTAGGCTGTGACGCCACATCATCAGGCGTGTGTATGGATAAGGCTGTTGCAAACGCTGTGGCAGACGCTTTTGATATTCCGCAGGCAAAATGGTGCGCATTCACCCAGTATACTTTTAATAAAGATAGGCAACAATGTATTGAATATGCAGTTAATAAGCTCGGCTTTCCTATTTTTGTTAAGCCTGCGAATGCCGGTTCTTCCGTCGGAATAACAAAGGCGCATAATGTAGATGAGCTTATTGAAGCTATGGCTGTTGCATTTAAGGAAGATAAAAAGGCTGTGCTTGAAGAATTTATTGACGGGCATGAAGTTGAATGTGCGGTTTTGGGCAATGATGAGCCTATCCCTGCCGAAGTGGGCGAAATTAAAGCTGCGGCAGATTTTTATGATTTTGACGCAAAGTATAATAATCCGCAAAGCGAACTCTGTATTCCTGCCGATATTCCTGAAGAAAAGCGAAACGAAGTCAGGGTTCAGGCTGTAAAGGCATATAAGGCACTCGGCTGTGAGGGAATGTCACGAGTTGACTTTTTCGTAAGAAAAAGCGACGGTGCGGTTTTGCTTAATGAAATAAATACTATTCCGGGGCAAACACCTATCAGTATGTATCCAAAACTTTTTGAAGCAGCAGGCGTACCGTATAAGGAGCTAATTGACAGGCTTATCGGCTGTGCGCTTTCTCGTGGTGGTAAGTTCTGATTATGGAAAAGGTACTTATAGAAATCATAGGTTCGCAAAATATTGACAATCAGTTTGATAAAACCGAGTTTAAAACAGTCGGCACATTTGAAGAGCTTGAAGAAAAATATGTTATAAAATATAAAGAAGAGCAGGATGCAGGCGAAGAGCCTATCAATGTAAGTATAGTTATTTTAAAAGATGAAAGTTCGGTTGAAATGACTCGTGAGGGCGCGGTTGTATCAAGGCTTGTAATTGAGCGTTCACAAAGAAATCTTTGCCATTACGGTACTGCTTACGGTGAAATTCTTATGGGTATTTCCGGCCATTCCATTGAGCATGAACCTAATGAAAACGGTGGCAAATTCACCTTTGATTATGATATAGATATTAACGGGGCTTTGGCTTCAAAAAACCGTGTAAAGCTTAATTATAAAAAGAAGAAGCAACCTAAATAACAGGAGTATAAAGATGTCAAAATTAGTTAAACAGACTGAAAATGAATTAAAAGTAATTATTGAAAATGCAATTAACAAAGCAATGGCAAGCGGTGATTTGCCTGAAGCTGAAATTCCTCAGTTTAACATAGAAAAGCCGGCTAATAAAGATAACGGCGATTATTCAACAAATGTTGCAATGGCAGGTGCGCGTGCATTTAAAAAAGCACCGAAAATGATTGCCGAAGCTATTGCAAAGTGTATAGAACTTGACGGTACTGTTTTTGAAAAAGTTGAAATTGCAGGCCCGGGATTTATGAATTTCTTTTTATCCCAAAAGTTTTATTCAGATATACTTAAAGATGTATTTGCCTGCGGTGAAAACTACGGTAAAAGCGATTACGGCAAGGGCAAAAAAATCCTTGTTGAATTTGTATCCGCAAATCCGACAGGCCCTATGCATATCGGCAATGCACGCGGCGGTGCAATAGGCGACTGCCTTGCAAGTGTGCTTGATTGGGCAGGATACAGTGTTAACCGTGAATTTTATGTTAATGATGCAGGTAATCAGATAGAAAAATTTGCAACTTCACTTGAAGTTAGGTATCTTCAGCATTTTGATTCTACGGTTGAACTTCCTGAAGATGCATATCACGGTCAAGATATAGTTGACCACGCAGAAAATTTCATTGCCGAATACGGCGATAAATATGTTAATGCGCAGTCGAGTGAGCGCCGCAAAGCACTTGTGGATTATGCACTGCCTAAAAATATCGCAGGGCTTGAAAAAGACCTTGGCAGATACAGAATTACTTATGATAAATGGTTTAGGGAATCAACGCTTCATAATGACGGTTCGGTTCAAAAAGTTATTGACGCACTTAAAGAAAAGGGTGTTACTTATGAGCAAGACGGTGCATTATGGTTTAAGGCAAGTGAATATGGCAATGATAAAGATATAGTGCTTGTAAGGGCTAACGGGCTTCCTACTTACATTGTACCGGATATTGCTTATCATTATAACAAGCTTGTTACTCGCGGATATGATAAGGCTATTGATGTTTTGGGTGCTGATCACCACGGTTATGTACCGAGGATGAAAGCGGCTTTAACCGCTCTCGGCCTTGATGCATCAAGGCTTGATTGTGTTATTATGCAAATGGTAAGACTTGTAAGAGACGGTGAAACCATTAAACTTTCAAAGCGTTCAGGCAAGGCGATTACACTTAACACCCTTATTGATGAAGTTCCGCTTGATGCGGCAAGATTTTTCTTTAATTTAAGAGAGCCTAATTCTCATTTTGATTTTGATTTGGAACTTGCGGCAAAGCAGTCAAGTGAAAATCCTGTATATTATGTTCAATATGCGCACGCAAGAATTTGCTCAATCATTAAAAAAGCGCAGGAGCAGGGTGTACAGCTCAGAACTCCTAATGATGATGAACTTGCACTTCTTAATTCTAAAGAGGAAAAAGACCTTATTCGTCATCTTTCGGCTCTTACCGATGAAATCGTTGCTTCGGCAAAAGCATATGACCCTGCCAAAATTACACATTATGTTATTGAGCTTGCTACTCTTTTCCATAAATTTTATAATGCACAAAGAGTAATGCTTGATGATAATGAGCCGCTTATGCAGGCAAGGCTTTACCTTTGCTCTGCTGTAAAAAATACAATTTATAACATTTTAACTATGCTTAAAATAACTGCTCCTGAAGTTATGTAAGAGAGGTAAAATATGGCAAGCATTAAGGATAAGGCGCTTTATTTTGTAGGAAATAAGCTACTTAAATATGTTTATAAAAGTCCTCAAAAAAATATGCTCAAACTTGTTAAGTTAGGCAAGGCGGTTGCAGGTAAAATGTACCCTGAAAGTACATTTACCAAGCCTATTGAAATCATAAGTGACGAAACTAATGTTTGGCATAAATATTTGTTTAACGGGCTTAATGATATTGACCCTGATTTTTTCAGGTCGGCAGTGCTTACATTTGCAATTGATTTGGGGCTTAACGGTACTAAAACACTTCGCAAAAGGCGTGAAGAAGAGCATTGCAATATTCCTTGGGTTATTCTTATGGACCCTACTTCTGCCTGCAATTTAAGGTGCAAAGGCTGTTGGGCGGCTGAATACGGCCATAACTCAAGCTTAACTCTTGATGAAATGCGCAAAGTTGTGCGTGAAAGTAAGGCGCTCGGTACTCATTTTTATATGTTTACGGGCGGCGAACCTCTTATTCGTAAAAAGGATATTTTAACTCTTGCAAGGGAAAATAAAGATTGCATATTCCTTGCATTTACTAACGGTACGCTTGTTGATGACGCATTTTGTGAAGATATGAAAAAGTGCGGCAACTTCGCACTTGCACTTTCAATTGAGGGTGACGAAGCTGTTAATGACAGTAGGCGAGGTGAAGGCGTTTACAAAAAAACTCTTGCCGCAATGAAACTTCTTAAAAAGCATAAATGCCTTTTCGGTACATCTGTTTGCTACACTTCCAAAAATTATTCAAGCGTAACAAGTGATGAATTTTATGATTTTATGATTGAAAACGGTGCTAAATACGCTTGGTATTTCCACTATATGCCGGTAGGTGCAAATGCGGACACAGAGCTTCTTTTATCCCCTGAACAAAGGGAGCATGTTTACCGCACCATTCGTAAAAACCGAAACGGTAAAACCGGTAAGCCTATTTTTACCGTTGATTTCCAAAACGACGGTGAATTTGTAGGCGGCTGCATTGCCGGCGGACGCAACTATTTTCATGTTAACAGCGAGGGTGATGTTGAACCTTGCGTATTTATTCATTACAGTGATTCAAATATCAGGGAAAAGAGCATTATTGAATGTTTAAAATCTCCTCTTTTCCACGAATATTACAAGGGCCAGCCGTTTAATGATAATATGCTCCGCCCTTGCCCAATGCTTGAAAATCCGCAGGCACTCAGGAAGCTTGTTAAAAAAACAGGTGCCAAATCAACAGACCTTATTCAAAGCGAAAGTGCAGATGAACTTTGCGCAAAGTGTGACCTTTATGCTCAAAATTGGGCGCCTAAAGCAAAGGAAATTTGGGAGGAGCAGGAACGCTTCCACCCATTCACGCAGTATTATAGGGATACACCCGAGGGCAAAGCCGAAAAAGCAAAGAATAACGAATAAAAAAACCACAATGTACATCAGTACATTGTGGTTTTAGACTATTGATAAAGTGGCTAAAGCGCGCCGAATAAAAATATATTAACCTTTTTGCCTCCCTTGGAAAGGGAGGTGGGTGCAACCT
>CAVLCX010000149.1:0-4872 GCA_963661525.1 bacterium | reverse complement strand
ATATTGCTTTACAAGGCTGACATCAAGTTCCATATCATCAACTGACATCACATATCCCGTTTTAGCGTTGGTATCGTGGTGATTTACACCCAAAAGTTTAATAGGCTCATTATTAAATAAAAACTTGTTGCCGATTATTTCAACATTCTTAAAGCCAATGTTTTTTCTTACAACTTCAATAACATCTTCGCCCTTTGAAAGAATAATTACCAAATCATATAAATAAGGGCATTCGGCTGACCACTTATGAACATCAAGATTATTAAAGCTGATTTTTTCAATATTTGACGGTGACACATTAACAGATTTTGATGATACAAGCTCACCGTCATCATAAAGCGAAACAGACAACACACAATCATCGCTAATCTTTAACGACGGCAAAAAATCAAGAGAAAATAAGCTACCAAAATTCATTTTAGCTTCAAAATCATAAATAGAGTTGTTCCCCGTTTTATAAAGCAAAACATCACGGAAAATACCGTTTGAACGAAACATATCCTGCGCTTCAAGATATGTACTGTTAGTCCATTTATGGTTTTGAACTACAATTTCATTTTTACCCTTAACAAGAAAATCATTGAGTTCAAATTCAGCAGTATTGTGGCTGCCTTCGCTGTAACCTACATATTTACCGTTGCAAAAAAGTTCAAGTGAACCTGCAACACCTAAAAATGCCAAAGTGTAGTTTAAATCAAGATTATCAATATCAATAAATCTGCGATAAATACCTACCGGGCAATCTTCGGGTATATGCGGCGGATTAGGTTTAAATTGGTATCTGGTATTTACATAATAAGGCTTTTCGTAACCTGTATATTGCCACATTGAAGGAACATTTACCTTATCAAACTTAATTTTTTCTGTATCAAAAAAATTATCTACCATTTTGCAATTTGAATAATATACAAAGTCCCATTCACCCGAAAGGCATTCAACACGGGAGGATGAATATCTTTCATTTCTGATATCTGTTTTTGCAAGTTCATCAAGATTTGCGAAAGGGATAAAATATGAACGCGGAATCATAATATTTTCCCTAAACTTACTAAAATCACAAAAATTACCTGTTTTTAAATTGTACTGCATAATTTTCCCCTTAAATGTAGTTATATTTATTATACTATAAACTAATTTATAAAACAAGAATTAAAAGTTTTTCAAAAGCAGCTCGACATAAAGTTAGGTTTAGGTATTACAATATAATAAATCAAACAGAAAGGATATATACAATATGGAAAAAGAAGTAATGTTAGTAACGGGTGCAGGCCAAATAAGTATGGCCATTGCACGCAGAATGGGCTATGGCAAAAAAATAATTATGGCTGATAAAAAGATTGAAAATGCAAAAAACATAGCTGAAACTATGATTAACGCAGGCTATGATGTTGAAAGCTTTGAAACTGATATTTCATCAAGAGAATCAATTAAAAAGCTTATAGAATTTGCAAAATCTTTCGGCGAAATTAAAATGTTTGTAAACGGTGCAGGTGTATCACCGAGCCAAGCCTCAATAAATACCATACTTAATGTTGACTTATACGGCACAGCAGTATTGCTTGAAGAGGTAGGCAAAGTTATAGCAACCAATGGTGTAGGAGTAATTATATCAAGCCAATCAGGTTGGCGAATGAAACAACTCACGGCAGAAGAAGACTATACACTTGCAACTACCGACACAGAGAAGTTACTTGATTTGGAATTGCTTAAAGAAGAAAACATTGAAAATACACTTCACGCATACCAGCTTGCAAAAAGAGCAAATGAAAAGCGAGTTATGGCACAATCTGTTATTTGGGGCGAGCGCGGAGCAAGATTAAATGCAATTGCACCGGGAATAATAGTTACTCCGCTTGCCATTGATGAATTCAACGGAATACGCGGCGATTTTTACAAAAATATGTTTGCAAAATGCCCTGCCCACAGACCTGGGGCAGCAGACGAAGTTGCAAATGTAGCCGAACTTTTGATGAGCGAAAAAGGCGCATTCATAACAGGTTCAACATTTTTAATTGACGGCGGCGCAACATCATCATATTTTTACGGGCCGTTAAAGTCAAGCGAAAATTGATTTAATACAGCAAATAAATTTGCATAAAAAAACGACTGAAATCCGATTACTTGATTTCAGTCGTTTTTCATTACATAGTATATCTGCTTTTAACTTTAAGTCTTTCCATAGCACGAGAAAGGTTAGCTTGAGAGTGATAATATTCAAGAAGAGAATGCTTTTGGCGAAGTTCTTCTTCCGCTCTCATTTGGGCTTCTTTTGCACGGCGCTCATTGATTTCTTCAGGAAGTTCTGCCGAAATGCAAACAAGCGTTGCAACATTATCAAGAAACTCAAGAAATCCACTGCCTACAAATGCGTTAATTGTTTTACCGTTTGCATCAACAATTTTCATTTCGCCGAATTCAATAGGCACAACGCAATTTTCATGCTTTGCAAGATAAGCTTCGCTGCCTCCGTCAAGCCTTGGAATAGAAAGGCTTTGAGCCTCACCGTCAAAAAAGACTTTATTAGATGCAATTATTTTAAGTTGAAAAGTATTCATATAATCACCTTATTTTTCAAGCTTTTTTGCATTTTCCAAAACATCTTCAATAGTGCCGGTGTTAAAGAATGCCTGTTCAGGAATATCATCAACTTCACCGTCGATAATAGCTTTGAATCCCTTAACCGCATCTTTAACAGCAACATATTTACCCGGCTGGCCTGTGAATGCTTCAGCAACATGGAATGGCTGTGACAAGAACTTTTCAATCTTTCTTGCACGGTAAACAGTAGTTTTATCTTCATCAGAAAGTTCTTCCATACCGAGAATTGCGATAATATCTTGAAGCTCTTTATATTTCTGCAAATATTCCTGAACTTTACGGGCAACTGCGTAATGCTCTTCGCCTACTACATCAGGTTCAAGGATACGAGAGTTAGACTCAAGCGGGTCAACAGCAGGATAAATACCTTTTTCAACAATTTTTCTTGAAAGAACAGTTGTTGCATCAAGGTGAGCGAATGTTGTTGCAGGCGCAGGGTCTGTAAGGTCATCGGCAGGAACATAAACAGCCTGAACCGATGTAATAGAACCGTTTTTGGTAGAAGCAATACGCTCCTGAAGTTCGCCGACATCAGTTGCAAGAGTCGGCTGATAACCAACGGCAGACGGCATTCTGCCTAAAAGTGAAGATACTTCTGAACCGGCCTGAACAAAACGGAAGATATTATCAATAAAGAGAAGCACATCCTGATGCTCAACATCTCTGAAATATTCTGCCATTGTAAGCCCTGTTTCAGCAACACGCATACGAGCTCCCGGTGGCTCATTCATCTGGCCGAAAACAAGTGCTGTTTTTTCAAGTACACCGCTTTCGCCCATTTCTTTCCATAAATCGTTACCCTCACGGCTTCTTTCACCGACACCGGTGAAGATTGAATAACCGCCGTGTTGAGTGGCAACATTGGTGATAAGTTCCTGAATAAGTACAGTTTTACCAACACCGGCACCACCGAACAAGCCGATTTTACCGCCCTTTGGATAAGGTGTTAAAAGGTCAATAACCTTAATACCTGTTTCAAGAATTTCTACATTGGCACTTTGTTCTTCAAATGTAGGCGGTTTGCGGTGAATAGCCCAATGTTCTTCATTATCAAGGCTATCAAGTCCGTCAATTGTTTCACCTACTACATTGAAAAGTCTGCCAAGGGTTTTATCACCGACAGGGACTTTAATTGCATCGCCTGTGTTGATAACTTCCATATCTTTGCAAAGGCCTTCTGAAGCTGCAAGCATAATACAGCGAACACAGTTGCCGCCGATATGCTGGCTAACCTCCATAACAAGCTTTTTGCCATCTAATTCCACTTCAAGAGCGTCCTTAATTTTCGGCAATTCATCTTCAAATTCAACATCTATTACAGGCCCCATAACCTGAACAATTTTACCATTTTTCATACAAGGACACCTCCTAATCTTCTTTCATTTTTTGTGCTTTGGCGCCGGCAATAACTTCAGTAATTTCCTGCGTGATTGCTGCCTGCCTTGCACGGTTATATTCGATACCCAAGCTTCTGAGCATATCTTTTGCTGCGTCTGTGGCAGTTTGCATTGCCATCATACGAGCATTATGCTCGGAGCAGTATGATTCAACAAGTGCGCCATATACAAATCCCGAAACATAATTAGGAATAATATGGTCAAACACTGCATTCATACTTGGTTCAAAAGAGCAGGTTTCGTACTTGTTGCTTTCATCTGTTCTTTCAAACTTCACCTTTTTCAAAGGCAAAAGCTGCTTAATTTCAGCGTCAAAGGTAACAGAATTAACCATTCTTGTGTAAACGATATAAACTTCATCAAGCTTCTTTTCCCTAAAAAGCTCTACTATCTTTTCGCTGATAACTCTGGCTCTGTTAACATTAGGGTTTTGAGCTGTATATTTGAAATCTATATCAATAGGAATATTCTTTTTTTCAAAATATTTACGACCTACCTGACCGACAACAAAAAGCATATTTTTATTATCGGAAAGAGCCTCTTTCTCTGCAATTTTGATTACATTGTGGTTATATGCGCCCGCCATACCTTTATCGGCTGTTACTACGATATAACCCTGTTTTCTTTCCTGCTTCGGTACATCTTCTCTTTCATCAAAATAGATGTTACCTGCATCAGGCGAAAGTTCAAGTATTTTTGCAAGAGCTTCTTGGATTGTGTAGAAATAAGGCTCTGTATTTTTAAGGTCTCTTCTCGCCTTTTGAAGCTTTGAGGACGAAATCATATACATTGCGTTTGTGATTTTCATAGTGTCCTTAATAGACTTCATTCTGGCTTGAATTTCACGAGCATTAGCCATTATTAACCCTCTTGATAA
>CAVLCX010000148.1:0-4904 GCA_963661525.1 bacterium | reverse complement strand
CACTATGTCTGTTCCGACTCTTATTGTAATGGGTATTATTGAACTGTGTGTTGCTGTAACCAAAATAAATATTTTCTCTGCTTTAATCGGTATTATAGTATCGGCGGCAGTTTCATTTTTTGCAGTTAAACTGTTTATTTTTATTGTTAATAAAAAGGCGCTTAACTATATAGCGTATTATGATATTTCAATTGGTGTAATAAGTGCGATTATAGGCGCTTTTCAACTTGTTATTAAATAATAGAGGTAATTATGGCAAATAAAAAAACTAATAAGAAAGTTACAAATAAAAAGCAAAGTTCCGGTAAGCGCAATTCTGCCGGAAGTAAAAGTATTGCAAATTATGCCGATACTATTCGTGTAACAGAAATTGTAAGCGTTGCGGTATCGGTTATCCTATTTTGCCTTGCTATTGTATCGGGCAACGGCGTTTGGAATATTCTTCATAATGTATATGTCGGTATCTTCGGTATGTTTGCCGGTATAGTGTTGCCGCTTTTAACAATTGTTGTTACAGTCATATTTTCTGCAAAAGGCGATGAAATATACGGTTATACTGCCAAGATAATAGAAGCCTTTGTAATGGTTTTTATCCTTGCAACATTTATTCATGTTGTAAAAAATACAACAGGTGATTCATTTAAAGAAACAATAATAAATTGCTATCAATCGGCAAGTTATGAATTTAACGGCGGTTTTATCGGCGGTGTGTTTGGCTGGTTGCTTCTTACACTCGGCAAAGCGCCGGCAATTATTATAAGTGTTGTTCTGTTTATTGTTGATTTGCTCCTTATTACAGGGCTTACAATTTTTCAGTTTTTAGCTGGTACGGTAAAACCGGCTAAAGCTACATATGATAAAGTTGCCCCTGTTATTGAAGAGAGAATTGAAAGGCGCAGGATGAGTAAGGAAAACATTGATGTTCCGCTTGATATTGAAGCGCCTGTTGAAGAAAAGAAGCCGAAATCCAAAAAGAAAAAAGAAATTTCTCACGACGAGGAAATGACCAAAGTCCCTAAAGAAATAATTGATGAAATAAATAGAGAAAATTCTAATATAGAGCTTCTTAAGAATGCTACTCCTAAAAAGGAGGAAAAAAAGCCGAAATCAATTGACGAAATAGTTAAAGACGCTTCAGAGGATAAACCTAAAGAAAAGAATCCGGAAAAGAGCGAAGATTTTACTGTTTCTAAAGAAGCAATGGAAGCAGGTGTAAGTGATTATAAGCTTCCTTCTGTTGAACTTTTAAGTCAGCCTACTAAAAAATCAACTGCCGATATAAGCGGTGAGTTAAAAGAAAATGCGCAAAGGCTTATAGAAACACTTCGCTCATTTAATGTAAATGCAACTATAACAGATATTTCACGCGGCCCTACCGTTACACGATATGAGCTTAAGCCGGCAGCAGGTGTGCGTATTTCTAAAATTACAAATCTTGCTGATGATATTGCACTTAATCTTGCGGCTACTCATGTCAGAATTGAAGCTCCTATTCCGGGCAAAGCTGCGGTAGGTATTGAAGTGCCGAATACTGTTAAAAACACAGTATCAATGCGTGAACTTATTGATACACCTGAATTTAGCGAGCAGCGCTCACTTCTTTCGGCAGGTATAGGTAAAGATATTGCCGGTAATTGCGTTTATTGTGATATTGCAAAAATGCCACATTTACTTGTTGCAGGTACAACAGGTTCGGGTAAATCTGTATGTATGAATTCAATTATCGCTTCTATCCTTTACCGTGCAAAGCCTGATGAAGTCAAGTTTTTAATGATAGACCCTAAGCAAGTTGAATTTTCAAAATATGCAAATATTCCGCACCTTCTTGTTCCTGTTGTAACTGACCCGAGGAAAGCTGCAGGTGCGCTTGGCTGGGCTGTAAGCGAAATGCTTCAGCGTTATCAAAAGCTTTCGCAAATCGGTGTGCGTGATATTGAAGGATATAACAAATATGTTCAAAAGCATGAAGATATGGAAACAATGCCTAAAATCTGCATTTTTATTGATGAATTTGCCGATTTGATGATGGCGGCACCTAAAGAAGTTGAAGATTCTGTATGCCGCCTTGCACAAATGGCTCGTGCAGTTGGTATGCACCTTGTTATTGCAACACAAAGGCCGTCTGTTGATGTAATTACCGGCCTTATTAAAGCAAATATTTCATCGCGTATTGCACTTACTGTTTCTTCGCAAATTGACTCGCGTACAATACTTGACGCTTCAGGTGCTGAAAAGCTTTTAGGTCACGGTGATATGCTTTATAATCCTATCGGTGCTTCCAAGCCTGTTCGTGTTCAAGGTTGCTTTATTTCTGATGAAGAAGTTGAAGCACTTTGTGATTTTGTTAAAAATCAGGGCGAAAGCCAATATGATGAAGAAATTGCCAAGGAAATTGAAGCTAAAGCAGTTCAAGATAAAAAGTCATCGCCCTTTGAAGATGATGGTGACGGTGAACAGCTTGATGTTCTGTTTGATAAAGCAGTTGATATTGTGCTTGAAACAGGTACTGCTTCAACTTCGTTTTTACAGCGTAAACTTTCAGTAGGTTATGCGCGCGGCGCTAAAATTATTGACCAACTTGAAGATAAAGGTATTATCGGCCCGGCAAACGGTTCAAAGGGCAGGGAAATACTTATCAATCGCCAGCAGTGGCTTGAAATGCAGGCTTATTCATCAAATCAGCCTTTTACTGCTGAAAATACAGAGCAGATGTCATTTGACCAGGAAGAAGCCTATGATGACGGAGTTGTTTCTGAAAACTATGATGATTTAGACTGACTTTAGTCTTGAAATATGATTTATACAGATGTATAATATTTAAGGAGATATATGAACGAATTTCTACCTATAAATAAAAAAGAAATGCTTGAACGCGGTTGGCAGGATGTTGATTTCGTTTTCGTTACAGGCGACAGCTATGTTGACCATCCGTCTTTTGGTGTAGCGATACTTACAAGACTTCTTGAAAACGAAGGATACAGAGTTGCAGTATTAAGCCAACCTAATTGGAAAAATGACGGTGATTTTACACAGTTTGGCCGTCCGCGTTTGGGATTTATGGTTACAAGCGGTAATATTGATTCTATGGTGGCGCATTATACTGCGGCTAAAAGATTAAGGCACGATGATGCTTATACTGCCGGCGGTGTTGCAGGCAAAAGGCCTGACAGGGCAGTTATTGTTTATTCAAATATTATTAAAAGGATTTATCCCGATTGCCCGGTTATTATCGGCGGGCTTGAAGCGTCGCTTCGCCGTTTTGCTCATTATGATTATTGGGATGATAATATCAGGCCTAGTATTCTTATTGATTCAAAAGCTGATTTACTTACTTTCGGTATGGGCGAAAAGCAGACCGTGGAAATTGCAAAAAGGCTTGACAGCGGCGAAAATATTGCCGATATGCGCGATATTTTAGGTACATGCTATACTTGCCCCAATAATGAAACACCGTATGACGGTGTGGAAGTGCCAAGCTTTGATAATGTGGTTAACAGTAAAAAAGAATATGCAAAATCTTGCAGAATAGAGCAGGACGAGCAAGACCATATTCGCGGCAGACTTATTAAGCAAAAGCACGGCAAAACTATGGTTGTTCAAAATAAGCCAATGCCGCCGCTTACTCAAAGTGAACTTGATAAAGTATATTCATTGCCATATACAAGGGCATATCACCCGTCTTATGAAAAACTCGGTGGTGTTCCGGGAATAAAGGAAGTTGAGTTTTCAATTACTCATAACCGCGGATGTTTCGGTGCTTGTAATTTTTGCTCAATTGCATTTCACCAGGGAAGATATGTAACATCACGCTCTAAAAAAAGTATTATTACCGAAGCTGAAAAACTTACACATATGCCGGGATTTAAAGGCTACATACACGATGTGGGCGGGCCTACCGCTAATTTCAGAAAACCGTCTTGCACTTTTCAGGAGAAACACGGGCTTTGCAAGGGTAAAAAGTGCCTTGCACCTAAGCCTTGCAAAAATTTAAGTGTTGACCACAGTGAGTATCTTGATATATTGCGCCAAGTTCGCTCACTTCCAAAAGTTAAAAAAGTATTTATAAGAAGCGGTATCAGGTATGATTATCTGCTTGAAGATAAAGACGATACATTTTTTAAAGAATTAGTTGAACATCATGTTTCAGGCCAATTGAAAGTTGCGCCGGAGCATTGCAGTGCATCTGTACTTGATAAAATGGGAAAGCCGCATATTGAAGCTTATATCAAATTTTCGCGCAGGTATTTTGAATATACCGGGGAAATAAATAAAGAGCAGTATCTTGTTCCATATCTTATGTCATCACATCCGGGTTCAACACTTGATGATGCAATTGAACTTGCACTGTTTTTAAAGAAAAATCATATCAGGCCGGAGCAAGTGCAGGATTTTTATCCGACTCCGGGTACTATTTCAACCTGTATGTTTTATACGGAGCTTGACCCTTATACTATGGAAAGTGTATATGTAGCAAAAAGCGAGCATGATAAAGCACTTCAAAGGGCATTGCTTCAATATTTTAATCCTAAAAACCAAAGGCTTGTTGAAGAAGCGTTAAGAAAAGCTAAAAGATATGATTTAATCGGATACGACAGCAAATGTTTAATTAAACCTACAAAGCCGTCACATCCCGTTAATCAAAACAGCAGAAATCAGAACAGAAACTTTAATAAAAATAAAAAATATTCTAAATCAGGTAAGGGTAAAAGAAAATGAGTTCATCACACAGACAAGCGTCAATAATTATCGGTATCGGGCTTATTGTTGTTTCAATAGTTCTGCTTATTTACGCATTTAATTTGCCTAAAGTTAATAACCTTGAATTAGAAGATTACGGTAGTTCGACTGTTACATCGGCTGCTTCATCAATTAGCTCAACCGATGATAATTCGACTGTTTCAGAA
>CAVLCX010000147.1:0-4955 GCA_963661525.1 bacterium | reverse complement strand
TAAATTGCCTGTACTCGTAGTATCTTTCATTAGAGTAATATATGATTTATTATCGGACAAAAAAAGACTTGCTTCCGCATTGTTTACATCACTAACTGATATATCCGCATTTTGAGTTGTTAAATTATTGGCATCATTGATAGCTTTATCAATTGAAGAATAATACTTTTCACCACTTGATAAACTAATATTAGTTTTTAATGAACCGTGCCAAGAACCGGCTGTAATATCTTTTGTTGTAATAGTATATTCTTGACTTAATTCTTTTTCAGAGCGTAGACCATCACCATATGTAAAATGTGTTTTTGTAGTTGTACTATCTTTTGAAATTACATTACAATCAACATTTTCTTTACCTGATTGCATAAGCTGAAAAGAACTTTCAGGTTCAACATTTATAATTTCGTCAGCGGCGATATTTCCTTTTACAGAATATTTAATATCACCTGTATAGTTACCGTCAGCATCAGATTGACCATTGAGTATTGCAATAACCGGTGCTGTTACCGAAAATGTAGAAGTTTGCGTTACATAAACATCAGTGGTAGAAGAACTATCACTTGTATACTGAGCATATTTTGATTGTTCTTTTTGATTTTTATCTTCACCTTGTTTTATCGTATTTGTAACATCCTCTACAACCGAGCCTGTTGAATTCATATATTCTGTTGCAGCCATAACAGGAGCTGGCATTGATAGTGTTGTAATTATCATCATACAGACAGATGTTAATTTTACAAATTTGTTTTTTAACATTTTTTCTCCTTTCATCAAGCAGGTATAGTTTCACCCACATAAATTCCATCAACAAATCGTTTATCCTCTTTTAAAAGCATAAGTTTTTTACGGTCAGTAGTAATCAACTTTTCTTCGATTTCACTCGCCACAAAAGAGAGAGTAAAAGTATTTGAATTTGATGAAACAAGCATATTGCCCCTCTCAAATGATTCAATATCTTTTCTTTCTTTATTTGACAAATTCAAAACATCTTGAACTGTTTCGGCTTCTTCGGGTTCAAGATTAAGAACAATTTTAGTTTTAGAGTTGGAAATTATAGCTTTACCGTATTCGCCACCATTAAGAGCAAAGAAATCCTTAATATCCTGTGATGCCGCTATTGCAGAACCACCGTAACCACGAATAATCTTAAAGATTTCAAGAACAAAGTTAGCTGCAAGTTCACTATTCTTTATTAACATCCAAGTTTCGTCAACTGCAATAACTTTCTTTTCTGTTATGTCTTGTTTTGCTTTATCCCATACATAATCAAGAGCGAGGAACATGCCAACCGGAATAAGTTCTTTGGATAATGCAGAAATATCAAGAACAGTAAACGGACTGTCAAGGTCAACATTAGTTTGTCCGTTAAATGATGAAGCTGTACCATTGACAAATCTGTTGATTATATTAGCCATTCTAACAGTTTTTTCATCTTCTAATAAGATTTCGTGTAAATCAGCAAGTATCGGCATAGGCTTATAAACCGCTTGTTGATATTCTTCGCCATAACTATTATGACGAGTTTCGTAATGGTCAACCAACGAATCATTATCTTTAGTAATTCCAAATTTTTCATATGTGCGAAGTATGGCACTGTCAAGTAACTCCTTTTCTTCATAACTCATATCAGGAATAATCAATTTAAAAAATGTAAGTAAGCTATCTGCTTTTTTACTAAGGATTATTTCTTCTTCATCTTCGGATACAAGACCTAAATCAAATTTCACCTGCATATTTTCAGGTCGTATTTCCATAATGTTAATACAGTTTGATGAACCGGAAGAAATTTTAATTACCTGACCGCCAACAGACTTACAAATACGATAATATTCATGACCTTTCAGTGGTGCAATTAAGAAGGTTCTTATACCTTGCATAGCCATTCTTTTTAGCGTAACACCCAATGTAAAAGTTTTACCTGCACCGGAAGTACCAAGAATAGCCATATTAGCATTTTTATATTTATCTGTGTTAAATAGGTCAAGAACTACAAGAGAGTTATTGTCTTTGTTTATACCCATTACTACGCCATCATCATCTGAAACTTCAAATGAAGTTGGAGGATAAAAACCGGCTAAATCAGAAGAAGTAATATTTCTGTATGTTTTAGAATATAAATTTTTATCAAGTTGATTTATAGGAAGATAAGATTTAAGTGCGCTTTCAACCATATATTTACATTCCATAAGTTGAACATCTGTGGCATCCATCATTTCTTTTACAGCAGCATATTTTGAATACATATCATCAAAACTATCACCGGATATTGTTATCATTGTGTTAATTTCAAAAAGTAAATCCCCTGAACTTAATTTTGATTTTATATAATCTGTTGCTCCCAGCGCATTAGATACTTCCTCATAATTCGCTCCGCTTTGATCCATATGTTTAATTCGAGCTTTGTTAAGTCTTGCCCTTTGTCTAATTTTGCCGCGAATTTTATTTGTGTTTTCTTTTTTTATAAATAAGTCAACATCAATACCTTCGCCGGAATTTATCAAACCAGAAAGCCATGCAGGTGCAACATATGGTGGATATGAATCTGATGGTATGAATAAAAAAGTATAATACTCGCCGTCAATAACGCAATAATTACTAAACATTTTTATTTCTTCTGGTGCTATTAAATTAGCATAAGGAATTTGCATTTGTTCAATTTTTTCTTCATCGTAATTGTAATATTCTTGTGCCTTATCAACTAACAAATTCCAATTTTTATATAAAGTTCGCTTGGTTTTGTTTTTGTTAAGAACTAAATAGCATAATTCAAGCATAAACAAATCTTCATCTTTGTGTGTGATAACTGTGTTACCGCAAGCATAAAGATACTGTCTTATCGTTGATTTAGCAGAATTAAGATAATATAAAATATCTTCTTCGTTTTTAGCATTATATGTATCAGTTGGAACATATTCGAGGATAAAATAAAATCTTCTTTCAACGCCTTGACGAGAACCAAGTGTGTTGATTAAATTTAATTCATCATTATGTAAGCCTTCCGTTGCCGGTGTACGCACTCTATAAGATTCAAACTTTTCATCAGAATTTTCAACAAGCTTTCTTATGTTGGTTTTTTTAGAAATAGTTTTTATCTGAATTTTTATTGGTGCAATTTTAAGATACTTTTCAAAATTACTGATAATTGATTCCATTTCTGAACCAGTTTTAAACTTAAAATTTATAGGTAGCACTTCAACAGTAGTCAAATACCTGTTGTCGTTAGTTACAAGTATACCCGAAAAGCACCGTTTAACATTGATAAGTTCATCAATATATGATGCTTGTTTTTCTTTTGAGTTCATATATAAATTACCTCCTTTCCAAAATATAAAATCATCTGCACTTTAAATTCTTACTTAAAAATAGTTGTTAAAATACTGACAACTATCATTAGTGCAAGCGCAACAATACCGAAAATTGCACGAGGATTTTTTATATTTTCTTTAAATCGTTCCATTAAAGATTTACCATCATCAGAAACAGAACGCTTTTCTTCTTCATTACGCATTGTTTTTCCTCCCTTCAAATAGAATAAGACAATATTTGTCTTTCATAGTTTATATAGTAATAATTCATTATTTTTGAAAAATATTTTTTTTAACATATACTTTTGGTTTCATCTTGAATTTAACAATGTTAATTAAAAATTCACTTAATGAACATTTGTTGATACCTATAAGTGCCAAAGCTCCTAATGGACCACCAGCTAAAATACCTATTATCAATTTTGTTTTAAACGCAATATCTATTTGCCACAAAATAATAGCAACAATACCAACCAAAAATACAGCTTCGGCAATATTACGGTAATTTAATCCGTTAGTAGTTACGGATTTTTCCTCAAAATTTTTTGGAATCATATATACTAACTTTTTTTCATCATCTTTTCTTGCCATAAACATCTCTCCCTTCAATAATTTTAGTCTGAAAGATAATTGAGAGGATTAACTCTATTACCATTTAATCTTACTTCAAAGTGACAATGCGGACCGGTAGAGTTACCTGTTGAGCCACTGTATGCAATTATTTGACCTTTTTTTACATGATCGCCTTGTTTAACAATAATTTTGCTGTTGTGCGCATATAATGTTGCTAAACCACCGCTATGAGTAATCAATAGATAATGACCATAACTATAATTAAGGTCTTTACGAATTGAAACAGTTCCATCTTCAGCAGCTTTAACAGCAGTACCCGATGGAACAGGAAAATCTACACCGCCGTGGTAACTTCCTGACGAATAATTAGGAAATCCTGCTGAAATTGTTCTGCTTGAAGTTGGATAGCCGAGTTTACCTGTCCCTGATGTCGATGTATCAATAAGCTTTGATGCCGATAAATCATTATTGTCAATCCAAGCCCAAACATCTGCCCCATATGTATTACAGAAATCTTCAATAGTATCAGTGTATACATCTGCTTTTTTATCCGCACCTTTTTCAGTATTGTGCATAACTTTACCGTCACCGATATAAATACCAATATGACCGTATTCACCTGCTTTAGCTGATTTTTTTGCAATAACAACAGCACCAACAGGAATATTGTTTTTATTTTTGTTAATTTTCGTAGTATTAAGTTTTGAATAAACATCATTCGCACTTGTATATCTTTTACAGCTTTTACTTAATGCATGGTCATAAACATTTTGTACCCACGCCAAGCATTGACTTTTTCCGGCACAAGGTTCTTTACTTGCCTGTTTAACAATAGCATTTTGTTCAACACTAAGCGATGAATTATCAACTTCTTCAAGTATTTCAAAGTTATTTTCAATAAGTTTTTTCAATTTTCCGTTAAAACTACTTCCTTTTTTCGTTTTTTTACCTTTTATATTTGTTGTTTTGGAACCGGTTTGTTTTTCTGTTTCAATTTCAAATTCAAATTTAGGCAAATTTTTAGCTTTTTTAAAAATTTCAGTTGAGTTATTATCTTTATCCGACACGCCAAAAACC
>CAVLCX010000146.1:0-4967 GCA_963661525.1 bacterium | reverse complement strand
CCTTATGTGTACTGAAATCTTTATAAAAATGATACTCCCCTGTCAGAAAAACAAGAGTATCCCCGCTTTCAATATTTCTGAGTGCTTCAATCACACCGATTGAGGCGTTGCCGCATGCACAATAATCCGTAATATTTATATTCATAACAATCACCTAATGTATTATACATATTTTCAGATAAATAATCAACAATAGTTTTTATTTTAACGAAAGGGGTCTATTATTATAATATTTAGATAAAAATTAGTAATATATAATTGACAATTATTTATAAATATTGTAACATAAATATAAGTTATATACAATATAACCTAATTGTTTAAAACACTAATTCAATTTTAATTTAAGGGGTAACAAATTGAATAATTGGAAAGAAATATACCAAAGCAAATTAACAACCGCAAATGAAGCAATCAAGCTTATTCACGACGGTGACAAGGTAGTAACCGGTTTTGGCTGCGGTGAACCTTTTGGCATTGAGCGTGCGCTTGTAGAAAATTACGAAAATTATCACGATGTTGAAATAATAAATATGTTAACATTGGGTGATTCACCGTGGTGCAGGCCTGAAATGAAAGGTCATTTCACATTGAACTGCCTTTTTGCATCACAAAGTAACCGCAAGGCAATTTCATTAGGCGTAAGTGAATTTACAACATCACATTTCTATGAAATACCTGATTTAATAAAAAATTACATTTGCCCGAAAGTTACGATTGTAATGGTATCACCGCCGGATGAACACGGATATGTTTCATTTGGTACAACGGTTGATTACACGCGCGGAACTGCCGATTACTGCGACATTGTAATTGCCCAAGTAAATAAATATATGCCAAGAACATTTGGTAACAGCTTTATGCATGTAAGGGATTTCACTTGTTTTGTTGAATGTGATGAACCTTTACCGGAAGTAAAATCAGTTGCCATATCTGAAATAGAAATGGAAATCGGAAAATACTGTGCGTCACTAATTAAAGACGGCGACTGCTTACAACTCGGCATAGGCGGTATTCCCAACGCAGTATGCGCACAGCTATGGGATAAAAAAGATTTAGGCTTACACAGTGAGCTTGTCGGCGACGGAGTTGTAGATTTACTTGAAGCCGGAATAATCAACAATAAAAAGAAAAATAAAAATCCATTCAGAACTATATTGGGTGCAGCATTCGGCTCGGAAAAGCTGAATAATTACATAAATAATAATCCGTCAGTTGAGCTTCACCCTATAAATTATGTTAACAATCCATCTGTCATTGCTCAAAATGATAATATGGTTTCAATAAATTCGTGCTTACAAATTGACCTTTTAGGCCAGGTAGTTTCTGATACAGTAGGGCTTAACCAATACTCTGCTGTCGGTGGGCAGGTTGACTTTGTAAGGGGTGCTACCATGAGCAAAGGCGGGCGTTCAATAATTGCTATGCCTTCCACTGCTAAAAAAGGTTTAATATCACGAATAGTACCGCTTATTACCGAGGGCAGCGCAGTAACAACACCGCGAAATGATGTTAACTATGTTGTTACCGAATACGGCATTGCACAATTAAAAGGCAAAACGCTGAAAGAGAGGGCCAAGGCTCTTATTAGAATAGCTCATCCAAAATTCAGGCCACATTTGATTTTGGAATACAAAAAGCGATTCAATGAAGAACCTTTTACAAGTGAGGAAATGCAGACCCAATTTAAAGATTATTTAAGTGAAACTAAAGAGTCAATAAAAGAAGGCGTTGCATCAATCATTTCAAAAATAAAAGAATAACAAGGAGAAACAAATGGCAAAAGTAAAAGAAGAACATTTCGGCATTGCAAGAAAAATCGTATCAAATATGACATCGGAAAGCTGGGAAACAATTCCTCACGCTACTATGACATACGAAGCAGATGTTACAGAACTTTTTAAGGAATGTAAAAAGTTAAATGAAGGTGTAACAGATAAGAGCAAAAAAATTACTATTAACACAATTATGCTTAAAATTATCTGTGAAGGCTTGAAAGCTGCTCCGAAAATGAACACACATCTTGAATTTAACAGAAAACTCGTCAGAGGTAAGCTTATTTACTTTGACCATATTGATATTTCAATGCCTATGATTTTACCGTCAGGCGAAATGATGACTGTAAATATGCACGATATGGGAAATAAAACTCTTACCCAGATGACAGAAGCAATCAATAATACTTCAATGAGGGCAAAGGGTTCAGATATGAACGAAGTTATGTTTGAAGTATCACTTGATAACACTTTAACAGGACTTAAGCAAGGTAAGGTTTTACAAACAGTTCGCAGACTTGTAGGTTCAAAAACAGGTAAGCACAAAGTAAAAACACTTTCAGGTCAGGCTAAAAAGGATTATTATTCAATCCCTACAACCAAGCGTTTAACAAAGCACGATATTGAGCAAGGTACAACAACAATTTCAAATCTCGGTTCAATTTACCGTGAGCAAAAGGGCTTGTGCGCTCTTCTTGAAATTATACCGCCGCAAACAACTGCATTTGCTATTAACGCAGCACAAAAAAGGCCGACTGTTGTAACAGATGAAAACGGAAATGACAAAGTTGAAGTTCGCCTTATTTTACCTATTACAATTGCAATAGACCACAGAGCGCTTGACTATGGCGATGTAGTTCCGTTTATGAGAAAGCTTGACGAAATATTTGATAACCCTAAAATAATTCAAAGCTGGAAATAATTAGATATAATATTAAAAAGAGCTGTTTCGTTTGAAACAGCTCTTTTTTTGGTGCGGGTAACAGGACTTGAACCTGCACGGTCTCCCACAAGATCCTAAATCTTGCGTGTCTGCCAATTCCACCATACCCGCGTATTTAAGTCTTGCATATAGTAACATAAAGAATAAATATTTTCAATACCTTTTTGTCGTTTTTTAATTTTTTTCATAATATATAATACGGTTGCTAAACCGAATATATGAAAGGAATTGATATTTATGAGTTGCAATAACAGAAACATCAGAAATATAGACACAAGCATATACACCCAAACGAGCAGTTGCTGCCAAGACGATTGCAATGTAAGAATTGTAGAACGCATAGTACCTTATTATGTATATCCTCCTCGTCCGCAGCCTCCGTTTCCTCCTACTCCGCCATTTCCACCTGAACCTGAAGTGCCAACCGTTGCACCAACTGCATCATATGCACAATTCATCAACAATTCAGCCACAGGCGCAACATTTGCTGCCGGTGAAAACATTGCGTTTCCAACCGAACAATTAAACACCGATAAAGCTGATATAATTAACAACAACGGTGTAATCACACTTTCAGGCGGAAGAAATGGTAGAGCATATCTTATAAGTTACCAAGTTACAGGTACAAATGATGCATCTACCATTGGAATTGCCATAAACGGTTCAATAGATGCCAACACACAAAATGTATTAAACGGTGACACAGCAACTGCACAGGGAAAATATATTGTTTATGTGCCGGCAAACACAACTTCAACCGTTTCTGTAAGAGTTATTTCAGGAACTGTAACAGGTGCGTCACCTACTATCGGAACAAATCTGTCAGTTATCAGAATAGCTTGATTTTTAATAGGTATGGTTATCCATACCTTACATAAAATCATTTAGTTTTAACAATGTGGCGGTATGCATTATAGCTAATCGGTTGAACTGAAATATCATTATCAATATTATAAAATTCCTTATACCTGTTTTCCCAAATATCATACCACCTAAACAATCGCGGTGTTGTTCCCTCTGTATAAACTTCAAGTTTCTTTGGAAAATGCGGAAGATATACAGTTTTATTTCCATTTTCAATTTGGGAAACAACAAAGCTGTTTCTTTCATCTTCAAACTGCTTTATTTGCGTATATTTAACAGCATAAAATATACAACTTGCACACAAGGCAATAATAACTAAAATATAAAGACCTTTAATTACATTTTTATCAGGTGCAAAATTTTGAATAATATATTTTAACAATTCGCAGCTATATATTATCATCATAATATATGCCAAATAAAAGCACCTGCCGGTTACGGGTGTAACAATAAGCAGCGGTGTAACATTAACGCACACTGCGAATACCGGGACAAGCATTTTAAACATCTTATTTTTATCTTTAACAGCAAATAAAGGAATTAAAGCTAAATTACATACAAATAAGCTTTGAGCAATAAATCTAACAGCTATCACCAAAGGCGAAGCAGTAAACATTTCTTTAGGAAATACATTAAATTCCTTTAACAAAACAAGAAGCGAAATGCAAATATTAAATATAACTAAAGTAAAAAGCAAGTGTTTTTTCTTTTTATCGGCAATATTTAATACTATTACTAACAGCAAAAAAGAAATAATGATGTTTAATATTACATTACTTTCAATAAACCTTGAACATACTGTATCAATACTTTTCAAAATCCAAGTAAAATTATCACCACTATCCCCTGCCACACTTCTATATGAATCTTTGCCGGACGAAATAATACCGTAAGCTGAATTGGAAAACATTATTACAAAGCCGATAACATTTCCAAAAAAATTTGAAATATGAACTGCAAACACACTTTTAAATTTTATATAAGAATAAATAATAACCGCTAAAGATAAAGCTACATTTAAAATGGTGTTATGCTCCATAAAAAGATTGCCGCAAATACCGATTGCAAAAGAAAAAGGAATTAAGATTTTGCTGTACACAGGCTTGTCCTGTGAAAATATATTTTTAACTATATTAAGATAAAGTAAAGCGGCTATAACCGGGGGAATATAATTTGCCAAACCTGAAGCCCAAGCCATAGTTTGCCTAAACACATTTGCCGGCATAAAAAACAGCAGCAGCAAAGGAAACAGAAAATATAAAAACCTATCCCTGCCAATGTATTCATATATTAACAGCACAACTGCAAACGAAATAACAGCCATTCCCATTGTTTTTATAAATGCATTTTTAGTTAAGAATATTATCAGCAAATTTCCGAGATAC
>CAVLCX010000145.1:3351-4994 GCA_963661525.1 bacterium | reverse complement strand
ATATAAAAGTTTTAAATATTTAGGAATGTAAATTATGTTTGGATATGATTTGGGAATAGATTTAGGTACAAATTCAATAGTTATTTCCGTTGTAGGCAAAGGCGTTGTTTTAAGTGAGCCTGCCTATGTTGCATATGACTGCAATAAGGGTGAAATGCTTTATGCCGGCAAGCGTGCATATTACCTTGAGGGCAGAGAGCCGGTTGGTGTAAGTGTTATTCAGCCTATAAAAAACGGTAATGTCAGCAACTATGAGCTTGCACAGCAAATGGTTGAATATTTTATGAATAAAGTGCTTAAGAAGAATATTTTTAAGCCGAGAATAGTTGCAAGCGTTTCATCAGACAGCACCGATGTTGAAAGAAGAACACTTATTTCTGTTTTGATTTCTGCCGGTGCGCGCTCCGTTTGTTTGCTCGAACAGCCGATTTGTGCCGCTTTCGGTGCAGGTGTTGACCCTCTTAATCCAACTGGTGTGTTTGTTATTGATGTTGGTGCGGGTTCAACAGATATGGCAGTTATAAGCCAGGGTGCTATGAGCCAAAACGAAACCGTAAAAATCGGAGGTGACGATTTTGATGAAGCTATTGTTAAGTATCTTAAAGATAAACACGGCCTTTTTGTAGGGCTTAGAACTGCTGAAAATATTAAAAAAACCATCGGTTCTGCTGTTATGCGTGATACTGATGTTACAATGAGTGCAAAAGGAAGAAATGTTCTTTCCGGTTTGCCTAAAACCGTCGAAATTACAGGCAATGAAATTTGCGAATGTTTCAGTGAATTGCTTGACCAAATTATGACAGTAGCGAAGTCAATGTTTGAGCGCACTTCACCACAGCTTGTTGCCGATATATCAAATTCAAGTGTAATTTTAACCGGCGGTATGTCACAGCTTTTTGGGCTTGATAAGCTTATTTCACAAACTCTTAATCTTGATGTTACTATTCCGGTAAGGGCAAATCTTTGTGTATCCAAGGGATGCGAAGTGGCACTTAAAAAGATGCAAATACTTGACGGATACGGATATTCATTTAAAACTAAAGAAGAGGTCAGAATCAGATGATTCAAATATATTTCGGATACGGAAAAGGTAAAACCACTTCGGCTTTGGGGCAGGGTATGC
This sequence comes from bacterium, assembly GCA_963661525.1. Classification (GTDB taxonomy): domain Bacteria; phylum Bacillota; class Clostridia; order Oscillospirales; family Acutalibacteraceae; genus Eubacterium_R. The sequence goes on along the minus strand of CAVLCX010000145.1, from coordinate 3,871 downwards.
GTGCAAAAGGCGCAGGCAAAAATGTACTTCTTGTTCAGTTTTTGAAAAATAATAAATCAAGCGAATTATCTGTTTTACCGTTTGATATTTTTAAATCACCTTATAATTTGCCGTTTAACCCCGGCAAAGAGTATCAAGCTTGGGTTGACAGTGCAGTTGAATATATCAAAAATTCAAATTGTGATATTATTATTCTTGATGAATTTCTTGATGTAATTGATACTTTTGTTTCGCTTAACGATTCATTAGATATATTAAACTGTTTTAAAGATAAAGAAGTAATTATAACAGGCCATAAAAAAATTGATAAACTTTTTGAAAAGGCTGATTATATAACACATATGGAAAAAGTTAAACATCCGTATGATTTGGGTATCGCTGCAAGAAAAGGTATTGAATACTGATTGAAAGGGGAAGCATTATGGAAAAATTTTCAAGTTTTAATCCTAAAGTGTGCTTTCTCTTTTTTATTTTTGCAGTTCTTCTGATACTTTTAAATTTTAATCCTTTCTTTTTATCG
>CAVLCX010000145.1:0-3341 GCA_963661525.1 bacterium | reverse complement strand
TTTTAATATGGTATTCACTTCCTACGGTGTGGATGTCCTTTTTTCGCTGGCTAATAAGCATTTTACACTTGAAGGCTTTTTTTACGGATTGTGCCAGGGTATTATGTTTTCAAGCGTGATTTTATGGATTTCAAATTACTCAATTGTAATGAGCAGTGATAAATTTATGTCTGTCTTTTCAAAGCTTGCACCTAATTTAACTCTTGTTTTAACTATGACTTTTTCATTTATTCCAAGGCTAAAAAAAAATGCGCAGGAAATAAATGACGCAAGAATGAATATAGATTTGGGGCAAAGCAAGTTTAAGAAAAGTCTTGATAATTTTTCTTCGCTTGTTTCTATGACTCTTGAAGAAAGTATAGAGATTTCGGATACAATGCGTGCAAGAAATTTTAACAGTTCAAGAAAGCCTTATTCCAAATACAGATTTTGCAGTTTGGATTTAATTTTAATGATATTTATTATCGCTTTGGCAGTGAGTGAAGTTATAATGAATATTCTTAATTTATCCGAATTTATATTTGACCCTGAAATAAAGGTGATTTCTTTTTCTTCGCTTGATTTTACCGTTTTTGCGGTGTTTATGTTTATTCCGGTAATTATAAATATTTTGGAGGGTATAAAATGGCATATTTTGAAACAAAAAATTTAACATTCACATATCCTCAATCAAGCAAAAAAGCACTTGATAATGTTAACTTAAATATTAAACAGGGCGAATTTGTTTTAATAATGGGCAAAAGCGGAAGTGGAAAATCAACATTACTGCGCCTTTTAAAAAAAGAAATATCACCCGTGGGTGATATTGGCGGTAATATTGATGTAAACTGTGAGCCGATAGGCTTTGTGGGGCAAAATCCCGAAACTTCATTTGTATGTGAAAATGTTAGGGGCGAGCTTGCATTTGCGCTTGAAAACCGAGGGCTTTCAAATGATGAAATTACCGTAAAAATAGGGGAAACCGCTTCATTTTTTAATCTGAATAATATTCTTGATAAAAAGATAGACGAACTTTCAGGCGGTGAAAAAGCTACTGTGTGCATTGCTTCGGCAATGATTTATGATACGCAGGCACTTCTTCTTGATGAACCTCTTTCCCAGCTTGACCCTAAATCTGTAATAACCGTTTCTTCATTATTAAAAAGGATTAACGAAGAACTCGGTGTTACAATTGTTATTGTATCCCATTCAAGTGAAGAATTTATAGATTATTGCGATAAACTTATCATACTTGAAGATGGCAAAATAATTTGCAATGACAAGCCTGATAATGTTAAATTTAATGAAGAATTATTGCTTTATTTTCCGATTTGCACACGCATTTTTGATGAAAGGCCGCTTAATGTAAAAACTGCAATTACCCTTGCAGGCAAGTTTAAGCAAAAAGATGTGCTTGCTGATAATGCGGACGAAAAGCCGAGTGTTATTTTAAAAAATGTATCGTTTGCATATTCAAAAAATGATAAAGATGTTTTATCCCGTTTGAATTTTAGAGCATATAAATCTAAAATCAATTGTATTATCGGTTCAAATGCAAGCGGTAAAACAACCTTGCTTAAAATTATTGCGCAAATTAAAAAGCAATATTCCGGCAAAGTAAAGCTTTATGGCAAATGTGCCTATATGCCGCAAAATGTAAAATACCTGTTTACTAAAGATACTGTAAAAGAAGAAATAAGTGAAGATACGGCAGAAAAACTCGGTATTGCCGAATGTTTAAATCAGCACCCTTTTGATTTAAGCGGCGGGCAAGCGCAGAAACTTGCATTCGGTATTCTTTTAGAGCAAAATGCCGATATTCTTCTTTTGGATGAACCTACAAAGGCATTTGATGAATTTTCTAAACTTGAAGTAAAAAAATTACTTGTTGATTTGAAAAATCAAGACAAATCAATTATAATGGTTTCTCACGATTTGGATTTCGTCGGCGATGTTGCAGATTATGTTTCGTTTTTGAGTGATGCAATTATATCAAAAGCAGGCAATAGGCGTGAAGTTTTTTCAAGTCTTAATTTTTATACCACACAAATAAGAAGAATTACTAAAAGATATTTAGGGTCGGCAGTGTCAACGGAGGATATTGTATGAAAAAGATATATCCTTTTTTAACTGTGCTTATAATAGTATTCGTGGTGCTGTGGCAGATTTTTTTCAGTAATACAAATTATTATTTGGTGAGCGTTTTAATCATTATTCTTTCAATGCTGCCGTTTTTTTCATCATTTGAAAAAAGTGAGCATACTTCTAAGGATATAACCCTTATTGCATCACTTACCGCTCTTGCAGTTGTCAGCAGGGCTGTGTTTTACTTGGTTCCTCAGGTCAAACCCATTGCCGCAGTAGTCGGTGTCAGCGGTGCTGTTTTGGGTGCTAAAAGGGGATATTTAATCGGCGCACTTTCAATGTTTGTTTCAAATTTTATTTTTGGACAGGGTGCTTGGACCCCGTTTCAAATGGTTGCAATGGCAAGTGTGGGCTTGTGTTTCGGGCTTGTGTTTGACCATATTAAGCCGACCAAAATTTCACTTTCGGTTGTAGGTTTTTTATCTGTGCTTATTTTGTACGGGTTGATAGTTGATTTGTCCTCTGTACTTTATTTTAACAGTGATATGACTTTTAAAGGAATAGTTGCAATTTATGCTTCGGGTGTTCCTTTTAATTTGGTTTTTGCAGGTGTAACCGCTCTGTTTTTATATTTCTTCGGTGAAACATTTATTAAAAAAATCGAGCGTATAAATATTAAATACGGTATTATATCCAAGTGATGAAAGGAAAAGTTATGGATAATAAAGATATTGTTAAAAATAATGATGATAAAAATCCTGATGTTGTTGACAGATTATGCCGCTTTGCTTTTACAATGGCAACTTTGGGTGTAATTACTGTCGGTGTATGCCCTGCATTCGGTGTAATGGGAATAGTAGTGGGTGCAATATTTAAAAGCAAAAAGTTCCCTCTTTCAAAACTAAATGAAGACAGAATAAAAAAAGCAAACTTTCTCGGCATAGTTTCACTGTTTTTATTCGTAATTGATATTATACTTCTTGTGGTATTTAAATCTAAATTCAAAGCGTAGTTGTTTCTTATAAAAAACACTCCCGATTTATAATCGGGAGTGTTTTGCTGTTTTACAAAATTTGTTAATTGTTTTAAAAGTATTAAAATATGGGAGCAACGCGGGGAGCAATCAGACTTGCAAGAAATGTGCTTTAATCAGCAAAAATCTGCACACCTGATAAAAGAAAACCGTTATTTTATGCGGTTTTTTGCTATTTTTGGTAAAAAAAAGGACTACCAAATGGTAGTCCTTATGGTGCGAGAGACGGGACTTGAACCCGTAC
>CAVLCX010000144.1:0-5001 GCA_963661525.1 bacterium | reverse complement strand
CTTGTTAAGGATTTGGCTTCCACGCTTCATACCAGAATTGAACTTCGCCAAATCGGTGTAAGAGATGAGAGCAAAATGCTTGGCGGTCTCGGTATATGCGGCAGGCCGTTTTGCTGTTCAACTTTTCTTGACGGTTTTCATTCCGTTACCATTAAAATGGCTAAAGACCAGGGACTTTCTCTTGCGCCGGGTAAAATAAGCGGTACTTGCGGAAGACTTATGTGTTGCCTTAAATACGAGCAAAATTCTTACGAATATTTACATAAAATTACACCAAAGGTCGGCACTGTTGTTGATTGCAGGCACGGTAGGGGAACTGTTGTTGATTCTGCAATTTTGACCGGTAAACTTAAAATACAGCTTGATAATACACCTGACGGATTACCTGTTACCGTAAACCGTGAAGAAGTAAGAATAGTTAGGGATAACAAACAGAAAGTTAACAAAATTTAATAAATAATTATTGCTATTTTACTTGATTTTTGTACGCAATACTGTTATATTAAATTTACAGTATGGTGTAGGAGGTGTAATGATGGCATACGCTATTTCAGATGATTGTATTTCATGTGGTGCTTGTGCTGCTGAATGCCCGGTAGGTGCAATTTCAGAGGGAGACGGCAAGTTCGAGATTGATGCAGATGTTTGCATTGAATGTGGTGCTTGCGAAGCTACTTGTCCGGTAGGCGCTCCTGCTCAGGCATAATTTAATACATACGAAAATAAAAACGAGGTATTCTAATGCGAGAATACCTCGTTTTTATTTTAAGTATTTCAAGTTAAATGCATAAAAAAAGAACTACACATAATGTGTAGTTCTCTTGGCGCAGAGGGTGGGATTCGAACCCACGCGCCCTTTCGGACAAACGGTTTTCAAGACCGCCTCGTTATGACCACTTCGATACCTCTGCGTTTCGTGCTTGTGTATATTACCATAAAACAAGTGTAATGTCAAGAACTTTTTTCAAAAAAATAAATAAATTATATAAAAACAGAGCCGGCGCATACCGGCTCTGTTTTGTGATGATAAAATCTTACTTGTTTTGGAATTACTCTTCCTGCATTTTAGCGAAACATTCACTGCAGTAAACAGGGCGGTCACCGCTTGGTGCAAAAGGAACTTTACATTCCTTGCCGCAGGAAGCACATACAGCGTCGTGATATTCACGCGGTGCGTGCTTTCTCTTGTCACGGCATTCTTTGCATCTCTGTGGCTCGTTAGTGAAGCCTTTTTCTGCATAAAATTCCTGTTCGCCTGCTGTGAAAACAAATTCGTTTCCGCAATCTTTGCAGACTAAAGTTTTGTCCTCGTACATTTCTTACACCTCTTAATTATATTTGTCGGTTTTCAAGTTTACGGTTGACAATTTTTTCTTTATTCTTTGTAATGCATTGTCTACCGATTTAGGTGTTTTGTTTAATCTTTTCGCAATTTCATTATAGTTGCAACCGACAATATGTAACCTTAAGACTTCGTTTTCATATTCAGAAAGGTTCTCTTTAAGGATATTAGCCAACATTGAAACGCTTTCACCGGTGATGTAGTAGTCCTCTGCGCTTATACTTCCGTTTTTCTCGGGAATTTCTTCTTCGGCATATTCAATTACCGCGCCTTGCGGAATATCTTTTTGCCTATTAAATTTCCTAAGTGCTGTTTGAATGGAATTATTTATGCAGGTTTGTGCATAGGTTTTAAATTTTGCGCCCTTGCTTTCGTCAAAAGTTTTGATTGAAGCTAATAAGCCAATCATACCTTCTTGAATAATATCTTCATATTCAAGCGGTGAGTTGGTATATTTGCTTGCAATCGCTTCAACTACGCTTCGGTACTCGCTGATTAAAGCCTCTGTATTCTTACCGTCACCTGATTGTACATTTGAAAGAAATGTGTCATTTATATTATTTTTGCAGGGTTCTGACATAGTTCTCTCCCACCTTGAATAAAATAATATCAAATTATTTAAAAATAGTCAACAAAAATCGCAAATAAATTATGAAAATTTTTAAACAAATCGACTAAACATTGTGAAAAATGCTCGAATTTTGATGATTGTAACAAAATTCGAGCATAAATTATTATGAATTATACATTGAAACGGAAAAGTACAATATCTCCGTCTTTCATAACATATTCTTTGCCTTCACTTCTGACCAAGCCTTTTTCTTTGGCTGCTGTCATATTTCCGCAAGCCATTAAATCATCAAATGAAACAACTTCCGCTCTGATGAAACCGCGCTCAAAGTCAGTGTGAATTTTGCCTGCTGCCTGCGGTGCTTTAGTGCCTTTTTTAATTGTCCACGCTCTTACTTCCGGTTTGCCTGCGGTTAGATATGAAATCAAGCCTAAAAGTGAGTAACTCTTTTTAATAAGTCTGTCAAGTCCGCTTTTTTCAAGGCCCATATCTGCAAGGAACATAGCTTTTTCTTCATCATCAAGCTGTGCTATTTCTGCTTCCATTTCGGCACAGATAGGAAGAGTTTCAGCACCTTCTTCTTTTGCTATTTCTTCAACTTGCTTGTAGTATTTGTTATTTTCAATTCCGTCTACAAAGTCATTTTCGCCCATATTGCAAGCGTAAATAACAGGCTTAATGGTTAAAAGCGAAACATCCTTTAAATATTCCTGCTCTTCTTCGCTTATTTCAACGCTTCTTGCGGTTTTTCCGTTTTCCATTTCACCTGCAAGTCTTTCAAGAAATTCAACTTCACCTGCAAGCTTTTTATCGCCTTTCATAGCTTTCTTTCTTGAATCAATTCTTCTTGTTAAAATATCAAGGTCGGAAAGTACAAGTTCAAGGTTAATGGTTTCAATATCTCTTGCAGGGTTAACACTTCCGTCAACATGTGTAATATCGTCATTTTCAAAGCAGCGTACAACATGGATGATTGCGTCAACTTCTCTGATATGTGATAAAAATTTATTTCCTAATCCTTCGCCCTGTGACGCACCCTTAACAAGACCTGCAATATCCACAAATTCTATTGTGGCAGGTGTGAATTTATCAGGGTGGTACATTTCAGCAAGCTTGTCAAGTCTTTCATCCGGTACACTTACCATACCGACATTCGGTTCAATAGTGCAAAACGGATAGTTGGCACTTTGAGCCCCTGCATTAGTTATAGCGTTAAATAATGTGCTTTTGCCGACATTCGGTAAGCCAACAATACCAAGCTTCATAATAGTTCTCCTTTGTTGTTTTTAATTCCTATCAAGTATATAACAAAAATTTTCTTTTTACAAGTGCAAATTATGTTGATTTTATTCCTTGACTTTATTTGCCAAATAATATATTATATCTTTAATATTTTTTTAATGTTAATTTTTATAGCAAAAGGAGAGAGGGAATATGAAGCTTAACGGCTCCCAAATCGTTCTTGAAGTTTTAAAAGAACAGGGTGTAGATACAATTTTTGGTTATCCCGGCGGAACGATTCTCAATATTTTCGATGAATTATATAAATACGGTGACACATTCAATCATATTTTGACTGCTCACGAGCAGGGTGCGTCACACGCGGCTGACGGATATGCAAGGGCAACAGGCAAGGTAGGTGTTTGCTTTGCAACATCAGGCCCGGGTGCAACAAACCTTGTAACAGGTATTGCAACTGCATATATGGATTCTGTTCCTGTTGTTGCAATTACTTGTAACTATGCAACTTCAGGTCTTGGCAGGGATTCATTCCAGGAAGTTGATATTTGCGGTATCACAATGCCTATTACAAAGCATAACTTCCAGGTTGAAAATGTAGAAAAATTGGCTGATACTATTCGCCGTGCATTCTTTATTGCACAAAGCGGAAGAAAAGGCCCGGTTCTTATTGATATTCCTAAGGATATTACATCTGCCGAGTGTGAGTATACTCCTATGCCGAAGGTTGAGCCTGAAAAGGCTAAAGCACCGAAGGAAAGCGCTGTTAAAAGAGCAATTGAACTTATCAGAAGTGCTAAAAAGCCGCTTATCTATGTCGGCGGCGGTGCTATTCTTTCTGATGTCGGCGAAGATTTAGTTACTTTCGCTGAAAAGATTGACGCACCGGTTGCTTCAAGCCTTATGGGCCTTGGTGCTTTCCCGCACGATAACCCGCTTCATCTCGGTCTTATCGGTATGCACGGTCATTTTGAATGTAACAAGGCGGCTCACGATTGCGATGTTCTTATTACCTGCGGCGCTCGTTTTTCAGACCGTGTTGCAGGAAACAGAAAGAAATTTGCACCGAATGCAGAAATTTTACATATTGATATTGATTCAGCCGAAATGGATAAAAACATTGTTTCAAATTATCATCTTCGCGGTGACCTTGCCGATGTACTTCCTATTCTTACAAGAGAGATTGAGCAGCTTGACCACAGCGAGTGGAGAAAAGAGATTGAAACTTTCCGCCGTCCTTTTGAACAGCTTCAAATCGGTGATTATGTAAATCCGCAAAAACTTATTGAAAAAATTGATGATGTTACCGATGATGACACTATCATCGTTACAGATGTAGGCCAGCATCAGCTTTGGGCAGCTCAATTTTATAAATTTGAAAAGCCGAGAACACTTCTTTCATCAGGCGGCCTCGGTACTATGGGTTATTCAATGGGTGCTGCCATGGGCGGCCAAATGGGATGCCCTGATAAAACCGTTGTAATGTTTGCAGGTGACGGCGGCTTCCATATGAATTTATCTGAACTTGCTACTATGTGTTCATATAACATTCCGGTTAAAATGTTTATTATGAATAACACAGTGCTTGGTATGGTTCGCCAGTGGCAAAAACTTTTCTATGAAAACAGATTTGCTGATACCGACCCTCACAGAGCAACCGATTTTGTAAAAGTTGCAGAGGGCTTTGGTGTTAAGGCACTTCGCATCAATACAAATGATGATATTGATTCAGTTCTTGAAGAAGCTTTTGAATATCAAGGCCCTGTTCTTGTAGATTGCAGAATCAGCCCTGATTCAAATGTCCTTCCTATGATTCCTCCGGGAGGAGCTCATACCGATATTATCGAAA
>CAVLCX010000143.1:0-5024 GCA_963661525.1 bacterium | reverse complement strand
ACATATAGCTATTCAGGCAGTATTTCTTCTGCAATAAATATTACTAAAACTTCTGTATTGGTAGCAGTAGCTTTTATTGCTTTTGTAATCATAATTTCAGTTTTAAAAGTGGATACCAAATGGGGAAGGCTCGGAATAGTTGCCACATCAATAATCTCATTTGTAATCACATTTTTAGATATAAAGAGCGTAACATCAAGAATTTATTATGAAAGCGGACTTTTCCAAATGCTTTCTACTTTGCTTACATTTGCATATATATTCTTGATTGTGTGGTTAGTTCAGCATATTGTAAAGCACTTTGTATTAAAAACACCGCTGGCAATAGATACATTGGTTCTTGTAAGCGGAGGTATAGCAAGTGCATGGTCAACAGCAATGGCAACAGGAATGGGCGGAGTTTCGACTATTTCTGCATTCATTACAATACCGGCAATTATCTATGTTGTATTTAAAAATAAAAAGATAACAGACGCAGTTTATGTTAAAACACTTGCAATTTTAACAATGCTTGTTTTAAGCGTATGTACAGCTCAAAAATTAGTTTGCGCTTACAGCTGGTGGGGCGATACAGAAGCTTCTTTTTCAGAAAAAACCGAAACTTCAAATATAAAGGCACTCAAAGGCTTCAAGTTTAGCGAAGATGAAATTGAACGCGTTGATAAATTGACTGAAGTAATAGCTGCAAATACAGATGAAAATTCCAGAATATACGGTTTCCCTTATATAAAGATTTATAATGTTTTATTAAACAATTATAATATGGATACATTTGTACCTGTTCCGTTTTATGATGTTTGCTCGGATGCATTTGCTAAAAAAGATGCTAAAGCTTTAGCAAAGAATGAACCTGATATTGTTGTATGGCAGGATATACCGGGATGTATGTCGCTCCACGAAAGCTTATTCAGAAAAGATGAACCTTTGGGCCAGAGAAAAATTCAAAAGTGGTTTGCAAATGTATATCAAACCGATTATGAATTGGTAGGCCAGGTTGATAATATCTTTGTTTATAAGTTGAAATCAGATACCCCTGCTACAAAAACTTATTTACAAAGAAAGAACAGAAAAAATACTACTCTTAAGAAATCAGATTTAAGAACAACTGAAAATACTCTTAAGGGCAAGGGTACGAAAAAAGCACCGTATAAAATTTCAAATGCAAATGATTTGCTGATTTTTGCAAAGCTTGTAAATCAGGGAATGGATTTTGAAGATAAATATATTGAGCAAACTGCTGATATTGATTTATCTTCTGTTGATAATTGGAAACCTATCGGCAAGTATAATAAAAAGAAGTATTTTGCAGGAAATTATAACGGTAACGGTTACAAAATCAGCAATCTTACAATAAAGTATGACAGCGGCATAAAAGACGACGGTGAAAACAGTGACGATGAGTATGATGAAATAGACAAGAGCAAAACCTTTGTTGGCTTATTTGGCTATTTAACCGGCACTGTAAGAAATGTTTATCTTGAAAATTGTAATATTTCCGGCAATTATGTAGGTGCAATTGCAAGCGGCGCTTCGGAAAATTCAAAAATTTATAATTGCTTTGTTTCAGGTGAAATAAACGCTAAAAAAAGAGCAGGCGGTATTGTAGATAACAGCCACGGTAAAGTTGTTAACTGTGTAAGTACAGTAAATGTTATCAGCAGTAATGCATCAGGAATTTCAGGCTATTATAACGGCGCTGTTAAAAATTGCTTCAGCATTTACGGAAATGATGTATCACCTTCTGATGACGGTTATGCAATTGATAAAGACACTTGCAAAAATTTGAATGATTATATTGATAAAAAATCAAAAAATGCAACTTTCAAATTGAACAATTGGAAACAAAAAGGAAAAGAATTAGAATTAACGATTGAAAAATAGTTAAAGCTATTTCTTTTTGGAGGATGAAAATGAAAAGAATTTTGACATACGGTACTTTTGATTTGCTTCACTACGGTCATATTCGTCTTTTAAAAAGGGCAAAAGCAATGGGCGACTATCTCATTGTTGCCCTTTCAACTGATGAATTTAATGCCGGCAAGGGCAAAAAAGCGTATCACACATATGAAACAAGAAAGAAAATGCTTGAAGCAATCAGATATGTTGACCTTGTAATTCCGGAAGAAAGCTGGGAGCAAAAAATCAATGATGTAAAAGAGTACCATGTTGACACAGTTGTTATGGGCGGCGATTGGGCAGGAAGTGACAAGTTTGATTATTTAAAAGATTATTGCGAACTTGTATTTCTTGACAGAACACCGGGTGTATCAACAACCCAAATTAAGAAAGACCTTGGGCTTCAAGAAGCTATTGTCGGTGTTGACCAACTCCCGGGCGAGCCGGAAGAGTGATGAAAGAGAGGAAGAATAAAATGGATAAAATAGCAGTATTGATTCCTTGTTATAATGAGGAAAAAACAATCGGAAAAGTAGTAAGAGATTTTAAGGAAGTTTTACCTGAAGCAACAATTTATGTTTATGATAATAATTCATCAGATAAAACAAGCGAAATAGCAAAAGCCGAAGGTGCTGTTGTAAGATATGAATATCAGCAGGGCAAGGGTAATGTTATCCGCAGAATGTTCAGAGAAATTGATGCCGAATGTTATATTATGACTGACGGTGACGACACATATCCTGCTGAATTTGCAAGGGAAATGTGCGATAAGGTTCTTGAAAGAAATGTTGATATGGTAGTAGGTGACCGCCTTTCATCAACATATTTTGAAGAAAACAAAAGACCTTTCCATAACTTCGGTAATTCTCTTGTAAGAGCAAGCATTAACACTATTTTTAAATCGGATATTAAGGATATTATGACCGGTTATCGTGCTTTCAGCTACAATTTTGTTAAAACTTTCCCTGTTTTATCAAAAGGATTTGAAATCGAAACCGAAATGACTATCCATACAGTTGATAAAAATATGTTTTGTGAAAATGTTATCATTGATTATAGGGACAGACCTGAAGGCAGTGAATCAAAGCTTAACACATATTCCGACGGATTTAAGGTGTTAAAAACAATTGTAAGATTGTTTAAAAATTATAAGCCTTTCGCGTTTTTCTCACTCTTGGCTCTTTTGTTATTTGTAATTTCAGCTGCTTTCTTTATTCCTGTATTAGTAAACTTCTTCCAAACAGGAACTGTTGAAAAAATTCCTACCGTTATTGTATGCGGCATAACAATGCTTGCGGCAATCATCAGCTTCTTCTCAGGCCTTGTGCTTGATACAATTAAGCAAAAGAACAGGCAGGATTTTGAACTCAGTTTACATCAATCAAGTGACAGATATAAGGATTTGCAGAATAAATGATAAAAAAATTATTTAACAAGTATAAAGAAATAATAAGCTATGTTTTTTTTGGTGTACTTGCCACAGTTGTAAACCTGGTCAGCTTTAAGATATTCGATTTAATATTAGGCCCAAAACTTTATTTGATTACAAATGTAATCAGTTGGATTATTACTGTAATTTTTGCATATATAACTAACAAGCTTTGGGTATTTGAATCAAAAAGCTGGAAAAAGGATGTTGTTATTAAAGAGCTTATCGGATTTTTCGGCGCAAGATTATTCAGCCTCGGTGTTGAAGAGTTGGGCTTGTGGGTAACAATTACACTTTGCCATATGGGTAAGATGAGCTGGGAAATTTTCGGTATAACAATAAGCGGCAATATGATTGCAAAAGTAATTATGCAGGTTGTAGTTGTTATACTTAATTATGTTTTCAGTAAGTTCATTATATTTACCGGTAAAAACAAGAAGAAAAACGGAGAGTAATTATGAAGTCAAAACTTACAAGGCAAAGCAATGTTGAAATATTGCGTACTTTGGCATGCTTTATTGTAATAAGTGTACATATTAAATTCGGCCTTACAAGAGATGACGGTACACTTGATATGGGAAGAACACTTATTTCTTGTTTAGTTGCCGACGGTGTCGGCTTGTTTTGGATGATAAGCGGTTTCTTTATTTCAAGGCCAATCAAATCATATTCGAAACATCTCAAAAAATCATTTTTAAGCATTATACTTCCAACATTGGTGTATTTGGCTTTTACAATGCTTTATGACAGATTTGTCAACGGTGCAACTCCGATTGGTATACTTACAGTGCTTAAAAATGATGTTTTAGGTATGTATAACGGTATGTTTTTAGCTGCGCATTTATGGTATATTTTTATATTTGCGTTTGTTGTTTTGCTTCAGCCGTTAATAAGTGCAGCCATAAATTATTTGGATGAGCATAAAAATGCTTGGAATGTATTTATTCCTTTATCATTTATTATGCTTGTGTGGAATGATTTTATGGATAACAAATTGCTTGAATTTTCACACCATACAACAACAGCGTTTATACCTGCTGTTTTGATGATTTTTATCGGCCATTGGTTATATAAATATGTAATGCCTAAAATCAACATAAAAACATCATTTATTTGTTTGCTTGTATTTTTAGTCGCAATTCTTTTAAGAACATATGCGGTTGCGTATGTGTTTAAGAAAACAGGAAGTAATCATCTTCTTTATTGGTATTCATCATTTGGTGTGGTATGTGAATCAAGTTTATCATTATTTGTTGTTTCTTTATTTAAAAATTGCAGGTCTAAATTTGTAAATTATATTGCTTCACTTACATTTAGAATATATTTGATACATATGTTTGTTGTTATATCTTTGGCAAAATATGATTTCAGCGGCAAACTTTTAAATTCATTATCAAAAATAATCAGTAATTCCGATTCTTTGATTTACGAATTGGGTTATACATTCGTTTATGCATTGACGGTGTTTGTGATTTCTGCCGCTATTTCTGCTGTTTGGTTGGGAATTTCCAAACTGTTTTATAAAATTGTTGATTGCATTGGTAAAAAGCAAAAAAATTAGGTGTATTATGGAAAATAAAAGTTTAAAAACTAAAAATGCTGTTTTAAAATTACTGATGGGTTTTTGTGCAGCTTTTGGTGTTTGCATAAGTTTTAATACCACGCAAATTGTAAATGTATATCACGGTAGGTTTGCAAG
>CAVLCX010000142.1:1980-5087 GCA_963661525.1 bacterium | reverse complement strand
GCCTTGAGACGCGGGTTAGTATCAGGGGCTTATAGCCCTTGTGCAAACCACCCGTCAGACGGGTGGTTATGATTTCTAAACAAAATATAAAATAAATTGTAAAAATGCACAAAAATTGTATTGATATGATGATTTTTTTATTGTATAATAGGTATGTTACTAATTCGAAGGGAGCGTTTTTGTGTATGAGATACCCACAAATCGTTAAAAAAATGTCACTTGAACAAAAGGCAGCTTTTGTTTCGGGTTATGACTATTGGCATCTTGAGGAAGCGCCTGAACTTGGACTTCCTAAAATCATGATTACTGACGGACCTCACGGTTTGCGTAAAGCTAAAGGTAAGGATTATGTTCCTGCCGAGGGTGAGGAAAAGAAAGGCGGAATAGGCCTTGGAAATTCAGTTCCTGCAACTTGTTTTCCGCCGGCTGCTACTTCATCTTGCTCTTGGGATGAAGACCTTTTAAAGCAAGAGGGCGAAGCAATGGGCCAGGAATGTTTGAAAGAGAAAGTTTCAACTATTTTAGGTCCCGGTACTAATATTAAGCGTTCACCTGTTTGCGGCCGTAACTTTGAATATTTCAGTGAAGACCCATATCTTGCAGGTAAATGCTCTGCAAGTGTTATCAACGGTGTTCAGTCAAAGGGTGTAGGTACATCACTTAAACACTTTGCTTGTAATTCACAGGAAGCGTTTCGTATGGTTCTTAACGAAGTAATTGATGAAAGAACAATGCGTGAAATTTATCTTCCTGCATTTGAAATTGCAGTTAAGGAATCACAGCCTTGGACTGTAATGAATTCATATAACAGATTAAACGGTATTTATGCATCACAAAATAAACATCTTCAGCAGGATATTCTCCGTGACGAATGGGGATTTGAAGGCTTGATTGTTACCGACTGGGGTGCTTCTGTTGACAGAATTCCGGGTCTTAAAAACGGTACTGACCTTGAAATGCCTACATCGGGTTCACTCAATGCAAAGAAGATTATTGATGCTGTTAATAACGGTGAACTTGAAGAAGCAGTGCTTGATGAAAGAGTTGACAATGTAGTTAATCTTATTATGAAATCAAAGCCGGCCCTTGAAAATGAACATACATTTGACCCTAAAGCGCATCACGCAATTGCACAGAAAGTTGCAGAGGGTTCAATGGTTCTTCTTAAGAATGATGATAAAATTCTTCCTCTTAAAAAAGGACAGAAGGTTGCAGTTATCGGCGAAATGGCAAAAGCTCCTCGTTTCCAGGGTGCAGGTTCATCTGTTATCAATCCTACAATGCTTTCAAATGCATATGATGAGCTTGAAAAGCTTGGTGTTGACCTTACATATGCACAGGGCTATTACAAGTCTGCTCCTACAAAGAAAGATAAGAACAGATTAAGTGATGCCGAACTTACAAAACAGGCTGTTGAAGCTGCTGAAAATGCTGATGTTGCAGTTGTATTTGTCGGCCTTACCGAAGATTTTGAAGGTGAAGGTTACGACAGAGAAACTATCAATATGCCGGCTAACCACAACGCTCTTGTTTCTGCTGTTGCTAAGGCAAATCCTAATACAGTAGTTGTTCTTGCAGGCGGTTCTGTTGTTCTTATGCCATGGCTTAATGAGGTTAAAGGTCTTCTTAATTCAGGCCTTGGCGGTCAGGCAGGCGGCATTGCTGTTGCAAATATCCTTACCGGTGCTGTTAACCCATCAGGTAAAACATCTGAAACATATCCTACTTCATTTGAAGTTAACCCTACTTTCGGTAATTATCCGGGTGGCCCTGTAACTTCAGAGCATAAGGAATCTGTATTTATTGGTTACAGATATTACGATTCAGCTAATCTTGATGTTGTATTCCCGTTTGGTTACGGCCTTTCATACACAACATTTGAATACAGCGATATTAAACTTTCTGCTGATAAGATTAAGGACACAGATACAGTAACAGTATCTTTCAAAATTAAAAATACAGGTGATGTAGACGGTGCAGAAATTGCGCAGGTTTATGTAGCTGATAAGGAATCTACAATTTATCGTCCTGTAAAGGAACTTCGTGCATTTAAGAAAGTATTTCTTAAAGCAGGCGAAGAAAAGGAAGTTTCACTTGAACTTTCAAAGAGAGCTTTCGCATTCTATAATGTTAATATCAATGATTGGTTTGTTGAAACAGGCGACTTTGAAATCATTGTAGCTGCATCAAGCCGTGACCCTAAACTTACTGCTGAAATCAATGTTGAATCAACAGTAGAAGCTCAAGTTCCTGATTACAGGCAAACAGCTCCTAATTATTATAACAATATTGCTAACATTACCCGTGATGATTTTGCTGCTGTTTACGGTGAACTTCCAAATCCTGAAATTGATACAAATAAGAAGATTGACCTTTATTGCTGCCTTAATGATGCACGCCATACAAAATGGGGCGGTAAGCTTTGCAATATGATTACAAAGATTATGAGTGGTATGGGTTCAGATGCAAACGGTGACGGTAAAATGCTTGCAGCTATGGCTACTCAAATTCCGATTCGTAACTTTATAGCTATGAGTATGGGTGTATTCTCACCGAAGATGGCTGACGGACTTCTTATGATGCTCAATGATGATGAATCAAGCTTTGTTGGCTTTAATAAGATTTTCTGGAGACTCGGCGGCGCTCTTACAAGACTTCCGGCACTCCTTAAATCTATCTAACATTTACAAATTAAACGGCACTTTGCTTTTAGCAAAGTGCCGTTTTTGTCTGCTTGATTCTTTTTTATCTGCCTGATTCTTTTTTTATTTCCCTAAAGCTTTTGCCATAGTATTTTTTTAAAAGTCTTTGCGTTTGCCGGTCGCACAAACCTATCATTTGCGAAAGCTTGGTAAGTGTAATATCATTTTCGTACAAAAATGCCTGCTCTATTATTGCAAATCGTTTGTCATTCAAGTTATCTTTGTTTGCAAATTCCTGAAAATCTTTTGGTAAAAGCAACCTTGTAATCTGTGTTAAAATAATTATCATCAATCCTGATATTACGCTTTCGTAATCGGGATTTTTATTTTTCCACTCACTTAAAAGCATTTTTGCAAATTTGTTGTCTACATTTTCAAAATAGCAAAAATTATGCTGTGTAAAAA
>CAVLCX010000142.1:0-1970 GCA_963661525.1 bacterium | reverse complement strand
CTTGTATCAATATAAATACATCTTCAATAGGGTTTTGCTTATCATAATTCTGGCTGTGCCTAATGTTCGGCCCTGTTATGAAAAAATCGTTTTTCTTTAGTTCGATTTCTTTGCCATCGGCTATAAGCGTACCTTTCCCTTCAGTTATAAAATGCAGTTCATAGCAGCCTTTTGCGTGAGCGTGCATCGGTATTTTTTCGCCGAGTTTACCGCCGCCCAAATCTGTTATTGTAAATTGTATTTTGTTCCAAATGAAATCCATTTATATCACCTTGTATATTATAGCATAATACGACATTTAGGTAAAGATGATGTCGTGTTATTTTTATGCCTGTATGTTATAATTTCTATGAGGTGAGTTTATGAATAAATATGTAAAAAAAGCACTTTGTATGTTATTAACGGGAACTTTTGCTTTTTCGTTGGCATCTTGTTCAGGGGGCAAAGTCAGCGAAGGTGATATTAAATCCCTTTTTAAAGATACTTCTAAAATTTCGTTTTTATATGATTATACCGAACTTAAAGATTCAAAAAGGAATAAAACTAAATCTTGGAGGCAGGGTATGGTATCCGGAAACGGACTTCAAGGGTTTATTACAAGCGGCAGTCCGTACAGTGATACATTCATTTTCCAAAATATGCATTTTATAATGCCTAATGAAAATCAGCGTACTTGCCCGCAAACGTATGATGAACTTGAAACTGTAAAGCAAAGTATTGTTAAGGGTGAAGATATTACGGATAATGCAAGCTATGATGATGTATACCGTTATCACCCGGGCGGCCAATTAAGGCTTGATTTTGATAAGAAAAGCAGTAAAAAATATATTCGCTATACGGATTATGAAACATCACAGGTAGGTGTTGATTTTACAGATAAAAACGGTACTTGGAAGCGTATATCATTTACTTCAATGGCAGATGATGTTGTGATTACCAAACTGGGTAAATCATCTTCAGGCAGTAAACTTAATTTAACTTTATCATTTGATGACCTTTCAACTCTTGCAAACTTCGGCGACAGCGACGAAGCTAATATGAAGTATAAAAAATTAACTGATGATAATGCAAACTACCTTGCGCTTGTTTCCCACTATCCTGATTATGAAAAAAGTGAACTTAAAAACGGTGGATATGCAACAGTAACTTATGTAATCACTTCAGGCGGAAGCAAGGAAAAAGTTACGATAGATAAGAAAACAGACGAAACGCAGTTTTCAGGTGAAAATACAGGCATTAAAATTAGTGATGCCGACAGTGTTTATCTTCTTACCGTAAGTGACAGAACTTACGATATGGGAAAGATTGATGATTTTGAAAAGCTAAATGATTTCAAACTTGTTGATGATTGCATAGCAAAGCTTGAAAGCGTTGCTGCAAAATATGCAGGCAATAATGATTTTGATTATGATAAAGCGTTAAATAATCATTTAAAAATTTATCAGCCGCAATTTGACAGCGTTACACTTTCGTTGGGTGATGATAATTTTGATTCAAATGAAGCACTTTTAAAAGCGCAAAAAGGTAAAAAGAAAATAAATTCTGCCCTTGCACAGCGTACATATTATGCCGGCAGATATGCATATCTTTGCTGTTCTGGTTATTCCACAAGTCGCCTTTACGGTATGTGGACAGGCGAATTTAATACCGGCTGGGGCAGTAAATATACAATGGACGCAAATGTTAATTTGCAAACATCTTCAATGAATACGAGCAATATGTCACGCAGCCCTATCGGCTATGCATATTTCATTTTGCGCCAACTTCCTGATTGGGAGGAAAATGCATATGCAACTCACGCCTTTAAAGACGCTATTCAGGCACCGGTTAATACTGACGGTGATAAAGCTGTAATTACCGAAACCTGCTATCCTTATCCTTTCAGATATTGGAATGCCGGTACATCTTGGATGATTAACCCGCTTTATGAAACTCTTCTTTCATACGGTAATATCAATATTCCTTTAAGT
>CAVLCX010000141.1:0-5097 GCA_963661525.1 bacterium | reverse complement strand
GTATCGGCCTTTGCCGTACAGAGCATATGTTCTTTGAAGAAGACAGAATCGCTGCATTCAGGGAAATGATTTGTTCAGATACAGTTGAAGAAAGAGAAGCTGCTCTTGAAAAGATTCTTCCTTATCAGCAGGGCGACTTTGAAAAGCTTTATGAAGCACTTGAAGGCTGCCCGGTAACAATCCGTTTCCTTGACCCACCTCTTCACGAATTCGTTCCTACTGAAGAAGAAGATATTAAGAAGCTTGCTGATGCACAGGGCAAGAGCGTTGAGCAGATTAAGGCTATCATCGCTTCTCTTCACGAATTCAACCCAATGATGGGCCACCGTGGTCTTCGTCTTGCAGTTACATATCCTGAAATTGCAAAGATGCAGACTAAAGCAGTTATTCGCGCTGCTATCAATGTTAAGAAAGCACATCCTGATTGGAATGTTGCTCCTGAAATTATGATTCCTCTTGCTTGCGACACTAAAGAACTTAAGTATGTTAAGGACATCGTTGTTGCAACTGCTGATGCTGAAATTGCTGCTGCCGGCAGTGATATGAAGTATCAGGTAGGTACTATGATTGAAATTCCTCGTGCTGCTCTTACAGCAGGCGATATTGCCAAGGAAGCTGAATTCTTCTGCTTCGGTACAAATGACCTTACCCAGATGACTTATGGCTTCAGCCGTGATGATGCAGGTAAGTTCCTTGATGCATACTATGATGCAAAGATTTTTGAAAACGACCCATTCGCTAAGCTTGACCAAACAGGTGTTGGCCAACTTATGGAAATGGCAGTTAAGAACGGTAAGGCTACTCGCCCTGAACTTCACTGCGGTATCTGCGGTGAACACGGCGGCGACCCATCTTCAGTAGAATTCTGCCATAAGATTGGTCTTGATTATGTATCATGCTCACCATTCAGAGTTCCTATCGCAAGACTTGCTGCTGCTCAGGCTGCTATTGCAGAAATGTAATAAAATTACAATGTTTAGGAAATAAGAGATTAGAGGACTGCTTCGGCGGTCCTCTTTTTGCAGCCGTTCGCAGTGGCAAGCACTCAAGATGCTACAAAACATTCCCCCGGAATGTTTTTCCCAAATCAAAGATTTGGAGCATCGGTCTCTTGCACTTCGTGCAATTCACTCTCAGGCTGCTATTGCAGAAATGTAATAAAATTACATTGCTTAGGAAATAAGAGATTAGAGGACTGCTTCGGCGGTCCTCTTTTTGCAGCCGTTCGCAGTGGCAAGCACTCAAGATGCTACAAAACATTCCCCCGGAATGTTTTTCCCAAATCAAAGATTTGGAGCATCGGTCTCTTGCACTTCGTGCAATTCACTCTCAGGCTGCTATTGCAGAAATGTAATAAAATTACATTGCTTAGGAAATAAGAGATTAGAGGACTGCTTCGGCGGTCCTCTTTTTTGTGTATATTTATAATAATTTTATTGCAAAAGTGCGGTGGAAATTATAAAATAAATATATCAATATTTATCAGGTGTTTATATGATTGAAAAAAGATTTGAAGAATTAAATGAACGCGCTTACGAAAGGGGATATAATACCTTTTCCGAATTTTTAAATATGGAGGAGCAAAGCGTACTTAAATCCACTTTTATTCCGTGTGTGCTTTTTGGCGGATATTCTATGGCGGAGCGTGTGGTTGCAGGCTTTGGCGAAGATTTGAATGATGAAAAATTCCCGATTGTGTGCGTTTGTGCAAAGCCGCTTATTCAAAAATTTGCCGATGAACTTACACACCGTGATTTTCTCGGCGCGCTGATGAATTTGGGAATAAAAAGGGAACTTGTGGGCGATATAATTGTTGACGATAACTGCGGATATATCCTTTGCCTTGAACATATTGCAGATTATATTTGCGAAAATTTAAACCGTGTTCGCCACACAAGTGTTAAAACGCAATTAAGCGCACTTCCTGAAAATTTGAATAAAGAGATTGAATCAAGCGAAGTATTTGCGGCATCAAAAAGAATTGATGTGGTGATAAGCGCAGTCTATAATCTTTCAAGGAATGAAACTTCAAAGCTTGTAAAAAATGAGAGGGTATTTGTAAACTCCCGTATGGTATCTTCTGTATCAAGTGCGCTTAACGGCGGTGATGTTGTGTCCGTCAGGGGATTTGGCAGATTTGTATTTGTAAAAGAGGTAAAGGAAACCAAAAAGGGCAGGCTTGTGCTTGAAATTAAAAAATATTGACAGTCCCAAAAAATGAACTAATGCCCAAATATAATATGTATGTGTGATATAATATGCTCGGAGGGATAAATATGAATACTGTGTTATCGTTTATAATAATTGCACTTCTTGTTATTTGCCTGATTATGCTTATTATGATTTATTCTAAAAAAGGTACATCATCAGGCGAACTTATTAAGCAGCAAATTGAACTTTCATCAAAAGCAACCGATGATAAAATATCAAAATTGAGCAGCCGAATGGATGCGCTTACCGATAAAAATTACGAGCAGCAAATTAAACTTATTGAAACGCTGAATGTAAATTCGCAAAAGCAAATGCAAATAACAGCCGAGTCGCTTGAGCGCATGCAATCGAGTAATGAAAAAAAGCTTGAACAAATGCGAAAAACTGTGGGTGAAAAGCTTGATGAAACTTTAACTCAAAGGCTTAATTCTTCGTTTGAAACCGTGTCGAAGCAACTTACAAATGTATATAAAAGCCTTGGCGAAATGAAAGAGTTAAGCTCAAATGTTACAGACAGCGTCGGTTCGCTCAACCGAGTTTTAACCAATGTTAAGGCACGCGGTACTTGGGCGGAGGTTCAGCTTCAAAATATACTTGACCAAACTATTACAAATATGTACGAAACCAATGTGCAAACAAACCCAAGCTATAACGGCAGGGTTGAATTTGCGGTTAAAATACCAAACGGTGATACCGATGAAATTACATATCTGCCGATAGATTCAAAATTTCCTATGGAGGATTATGCCCGCCTTACCGCCGCAAGTGATGAGGGCGATATTGAAGCACTTGCAAATGCTAAAAAGGCACTTGAAGCAAGGGTTAAGGATGAAGCAAAGCTTATCAAGCAATATGTTTGCCCGCCTTATACCACACCTTTTGCAATTATGTACCTTGCAACAGAGGGCTTGTATGCTGAAATTATATCTTCTAAAACAGGAATTGCCGAAAGCTTGCAGGCACAGGGTATTATGATTGCAGGCCCGTCAACAGTTACCGCACTTCTTAATTCACTTGCAATGGGCTTCAAAACCGTTGCGATTAACAAAAAGGCAAATGAAGTGTGGAAAGTTCTCGGCGCGGCAAAAACACAATATGAAAAATTCGGTGTTGTGCTGGCAAAGGCACGCAAAAAGGTGGAAGAAGCCGGCAAAACTTTGGAAGACGCAGAAAACCGAAACAGAATTATTCAAAAAAATCTTAAAACCGTTGAATCTCTTTCTGCCGATAAGGCGGAGCAAATTCTTGGATTGGAATTTGAAAACGAAGAATGATTTACAAAACTCTAACAGGGCAATTTGCCCTGTTTTTTATACCTCTTGACAAATGGTATAAAATATTTTTTAATAAAATCAGAAATTTAGATTAAAGCGTAGAGCAGGCAATACAATCTTAACGGAAAAGGCGTGGGGGTATAAATATGATTTTTATTAAAGCTTTTATAAAATGTTATCCCTATCTTGTAGGTATAGCGATTATTTGCTTTGTATGCTATGCAGTTTGGATTTCAAAAATTTATTATGATATACTTACCGCTGTTCCTTTATGGATGATGATTGTGTACGGGGCAATATTAAGCGTGGCAGTAATCGCTGTTTTGACTGTTATATACATAATTTTGCTCAAGTGTGTTAATAAATAGCAAATAGGAATAAAAAAGACCGTCAGGTGACGGTCTTTTTTATTTTGTATCATTTTTTAGTATAGCAGATATGGGAAAAATGAATTCCTTTATCATAATAGCTTGCAAGAAGTTCTTTTTCGTAGTCATCTTTATTAAACGCAGGGAAAAATACCTGTGCGTCGTCACATTCGGCTTCGATTTCGGTTAAATACAGCTTATCTGCCATTGGCAAAAACTGCTTGTAAATGTCACCGCCGCCGATTATAAATGCGTTGTCGCTGTCAACTTCCTTTAATGCATTTTCAATGGAGTTAACCACCGTTGCACCCTCGGCTTCGTAATCTTTTCTTGTGGTAATAACTATGTTTTTTCGCCTTGGCAAAGCTTTAGGCAGTGATTCAAATGTTTTTCTGCCCATAATTACACTGCTGCCCGTTGTGGTTTCTTTAAAGAATGCCATATCGTCTTTAAAATGCCAAATCAGGTCATTGCCCTTGCCGAGTTCAAGATTTTTGCCTACTGCGGCTATCATACAAATTGTCATAATTTTCTCCTGCTTACTGTGAAATAGGGAATGAAATTTTGCCTAAATGTTTGTAATCAATAAGTTTAATATCTTTGCAATCTCTTGATGAATCAAATTTAAAGAAATCATCAACTTCCGGATTGAGCCAAAGCTTCGGCGCAGGCAAATCGCCCTGCTCGTCAAATCTCTTTAACTGCTCTTTAATTCCGTCAATCTGGTTTACATAGATGTGTGCGTCCTTAATGCTCCAATCAATTGTACCCGGCTTTAAACCGCAAACCTGCGCAAGCATACAAAGGAGTGTTGCATATTGCGTAACATTAAACGGTAAACCAAGCGGAACATCACAAGAACGCTGGTGTACCCAGCAGTTAAGCTTTCCTTCGGTAACATCCCATTCGCTTGACCATACACAGCTCGGAAGCACCGCTGTATCAAGGTAATCATTCTGCCATAAAGTCATTACCATTCGCCTGTCTTCCGGGTGATTTTTTATTTTATCAATAAGATTTTGAGTCATTTGGAATTTATTTACAATGTAACCGTAGGCTGTGCCGATTGTGTGCGCCCACTCTTTGCCGAAGAACTTGTGAACTTCTGTTTTGACAAGCTTTCCGTTTTCATCAGGCAGCATTTGGGAGGCGTTCCAATAGCCCTCTTCGTCAATTTCCCATTCGTTCCAAATTTTAACATCGCGCTCCTGTAACCAGCGAACATCGTTTGACTGCGCCTGATA
>CAVLCX010000140.1:0-5144 GCA_963661525.1 bacterium | reverse complement strand
AATCAAACCGTACTTATTACCGGTGCAACAAGCGGAATGGGAATGGAACTCGCTAAAATATTTGCAAGTCATAATTTCAACCTGGTTTTTGTTGCAAGAAATGAGAAAAGATTAAACGAAGCGGCAAATGAAATAGCAACTCAATACGGTGTTAATGTTCAATATATTGCTGCTGATTTAGCAAAAGAAAACGGCGCAAAAGAGCTTTGGAATGAAATCTGCAAAAGAGGAATAATAATAGACCAATTTGTAAATAATGCCGGAGCCGGAAAATCAAGCGATTTGGTTAATACCGATGAACAAACACTCATAGATTTAATCAATCTTAATGTCAAAAGTTTTACATTGCTAAACAGATATATCAGTGAGGATATGGTAAAAAGAGGCGGAGGAAAAATATTAAATGTATCATCACTAAGCGGATACTTACCTGACCCGGGGCTTAATATTTATGGGCCTACCAAGGCATATGAGCGATATATGGGAGAAGCAATGTACGGAGAATTATTAGGAACAAATGTTAAAGTATCAACACTATGTCCGGGTCCTGTTAAAACAAATTGGTCTAAAAACGCGGGGCGCAAAGATAGTAAACTATCATTAAACGCAAAAGATGTTGCAAAAGCCGCGTTTGAAGGAATGCAAAACGGTGAACTGATAATTATTCCTAATTACAAGTACAAGACATTACGACACGCATCAAACCTAATACCGACGACAGTCAGAATAAGATTATTGCGTCATTTTCAAAACAGCCTAAAGGATTGATAATATATGAGCAACATTAAAATTCACATATTACATACAGGGCAAGTAAGAACTTCACCCTATTTACCGTACGGAAACGGATGTTCAATTATAAAAGCAAGCGGATTTACCACACCAAAATCAAAATGGATATGGATGCCTGTATCCGCTTATCTTATTGAACATCCAAAGGGGCTTATTTTAGTTGACACAGGGTGGAACAGAGATATAAGCCCAAATGGTGAATATAACAAAAAAGCGCAAATCAAATCTTTAGGTTCATACTTACTGTATCTGATAAACCAAGGAAAAATTGAAAAAAACAAAGCAATTGATGAGCAATTAA
Organism: bacterium; assembly: GCA_963661525.1. Lineage (GTDB taxonomy): Bacteria > Bacillota > Clostridia > Oscillospirales > Acutalibacteraceae > Eubacterium_R. Next base: position 4,051 of record CAVLCX010000140.1, on the reverse strand, counting down.
ATCAAATGGGAATTGCACCAAAAGATATTGACTATGTTTTACTAACGCACCTTGATTGCGACCACGCTAACGGTTTAAATTCTGTTAAAGAGGCAAAAAACATTTTAGTATCTAATGATGAACTGAATATGCTGAAAAAAGCAAATCCTGTTTTAAAAGTCCGCTATCAAAAAAAGTGGTGGGATAATACAAGAATTAAAGGCTTTGACTATAATGACAGCGAAGGGCCGTTTGGCAAAGCTTTTGACCTATTTGGTGACGAAAGTATAAAGATGATTAACATACCCGGACACTGTGACGGTTTATGCGCCGTGAAAATAAAAAACAATGAGGGAAAATTCGTTTTGCTTTTTTCAGACGGCGGATACAGTGAAAAATCTTGGAGAAAAATAATTACTTCCGGTATCAGTATGGATAAAGCAAAGCAAAAAAAATCGCTTGAATGGATAAGAGAGCAAAGTTTGGATAAAAACTGCATTGAAAGCCTTGCAAATCACGATATAGATATTAAAGAACATATTATTACATTATAACAAAAAGAAAAAAGGACTTCACACAATGTGTGAAGTCCTTAAATATTGAATAAAGATTATTCAGCGTCTTCTGCTTCTTCGCTTTCAGCTTCTGCATCAGCATTTGGCTTTTCAAGAAGTTCTTTCATTGAAAGAGAAACTCTCTTCTTATCAAAGTCAATTTCAGTAATTCTTACATCAACTTCATCGCCGACTTTAAGTACATCGGCAGGTGTGTTGATTCTTTCCCAAGAAATCTGGCTGATGTGGATAAGACCATCAATACCAGGAATGATATTAGCGAAAGCACCGAATGATGCAAGACCTACAATCTTTGCCTTACAATCAGTGCCGACAGGATAATCTCTCTTCAAGATTTCCCATGGGTTATCCTCAAGCTTCTTGAAGCCAAGAGAAATTTTTCTTGTTTCAGGGTCAAGCTTCTTAACAGTAACTTCAACTGTATCGCCAACATTAACAACCTCTGATGGATGCTTGATTCTGTTCCAAGAAAGTTCGCTGATATGAATCATACCGTCCATACCACCGATGTCAACAAAAGCACCATAGCTTGTTAAAGACTTAACTGTACCTGTGAGCTTTTGACCTTCTTCAAGTGTAGCCCATAATGCATCCTGCTGTGCCTTCTTTTCTTCGTTAGCAACAACTTTGATTGAACCTACTGCACGGCGTCTTGCCGGGTTGATGTCAATAATTCTGAAACGAACTGTTGTACCCTTAAGGATGTCAAGCTCCTGATTTCTAGGAACACCTGTTTGAGATGCAGGAACAAACACTCTGCTTCCCTTGGTTACAACTACAACGCCACCCTTAACAACTGCTGATACAACACCTTCAAGAATTTCGTCATTTTCTTTTGCGTTAACAATGTCTTCCCATCCCTGGAATGCATCCACAAGCTTCTTAGAAAGCTTAAGAACGCCTTCGCTGTCATCAGTTTTCATAATAACAAGGCTGAGCTTGTCACCGATTGAAACTGCTTCACTTGGGTCATTGATTGGCTGAGCAGAAAGGTCATCAAGTGCGATAACACCTGTTTGCTTTCTTCCGTCAACATCAACGAACACCTCAGTAGGGGTGATGTTAACAACAGTACCTGTTACAACTTTGCTGTTTTCATCTTCTCTGAATGATTCTTCAAGCATTTCTTCGAAGGTTGCTTCACCATCAGCAGATGCATTGACAGCAGCCTCAGCGGCCTTATCAGCGGTTTCTGCTGTCTCCGCAGCTGTTGCAGCTACTTCAACTTCCTTTTCAATTTTTTCTTCGGACATGGTTTTTAGTACCTCCTTGATAATTACCGAGGGTGTCGAAGCCCCGGCAGTAACACCAACATAGCTGTAATTGCTTAAATCAATGTTTTTAAGTTCCTGCGATGTTTCAATAAGAAAAGTATCTGCATTTGCCTTGCAAACATCCCTAAGCTTACAGGTATTGGATGAATGCCTACCGCCGATTACAATCATAGCGTCTGCTTTTTTGGAAAGTTCCAACGCTTCTTCCTGCCTATCAGCTGTGGCATTACATATTGTACTATAAATTTTGCAATTTGTATATAGTTTTTTTATTATTTTTTCGCATTTTTTCCATTCTTTTAGCGAAAAAGTTGTTTGAGAAACGCAAATTACAGATTTTTCGCCTGAATTTTGGAGATTTTCGAGAATTTTTTGAAGTTCATCTTCATTTTTAAAAACAAAGCTTTCGCCCTTGCAATAGGAGCGAATGCCCAAAGCCTCGGGGTGATTTGCATCTCCTGCGATAAGAGTAACCGTACCGTCAGGCTGCTCTGACACGATTTTATGAATTTTCAAAACAAAGGGGCACGTTGCATTAATAAAATCAATATTACTGTCCTTTGCCTTATCAATAACCTCTTTTTCAACTCCGTGAGTTCTGATTACAACAGTATATCCCTCGGGGCAGTCGCAAACGTCATCAATAATTTTAACACCCTTGCTTTTTAAATCGTCAACAAGCTGCTGATTATGAATAATCGGGCCGAGGGTGCAAACCTTCTCACCCTTTCGCAGCAAATCGTAAACAAGATTAACCGCTCTGTCAACTCCGAAGCAAAAGCCTGCTGTTTTTGCAAGATTAACCTGCATGGTGCTCAGCCTCCCAAAGCTCAGTAATTCTGCCCATTACCATATTAGCCGCAGCTTTAATATCGCTCGGTGCAACGTCGTCGCCGTCAAGACCCAATTCGCTGTTCTTGATAAGCTTACCGTAGGAAATTGTAACCTGCTTGCCTGCCTTAATTTTGCCGTCACAGCAGATTGCAACGGGAAGAATATCTGCGCCCGTAGCCTTAGCGATAACAGCAACGCCTGCCTTAGCCTTTTGAGGAACGCCGTCCTTATCCTTAATTCTCTTACCCTCAGGGCAAATAGCCATTACATGACCCTCATTAAGGATTTTTTCACCGTATTCGATAGCTGAGGTGTCGCCCTTTCCTCTCTTAACCGGGAAAGCATACATATGGGTTAAAAACCAAGCGGCAAAAGGATTTTTAAAAAGCTCGGCCTTAGCCATAAAGTGAAGCGGCGGAAGCTCCTTAGGGCACGCAACAAGAATTGGGTCGAACGCACACGTATGATTAATGGCAACTATGTATTTAGTGCCCTTACCTTGGGGCACATTTTCAAGTCCTTTAAACTTCGTTTTATACACGAGCTTAACAAGCGGACGAAAAACAGTCTTAATAAAATTATAAAGTTTATAATGCTTAATCTGAGAAAAATCAAAATCCTTCAATTTACATATGCTCCTTTATGATTTTTACAACAAGTGCAATTGACTCGTCAAGCGACAGCTCCGACGTGTCTGCAATAACAGATTCCTCGCTCGGCTTAAGCGGTGCGATTTCTCTGTGAGAATCGTTATAGTCACGCTCGTTGACGTCATTTAACACGTCCTCATACTTAACGTCCTCGCCCTTTTCAATAAGTTCCTTATATCTTCTTTGAGCACGGCACTCGGGAGAAGCAGTAAGGAAAATTTTGCACTCGGCATTAGGCAAAACAACCGTACCGATATCCCTGCCGTCCATAATAACATTATTGCTTTTGGCAATATTTCTTTGAAGGTCAAGGAGAAATTCTCTAACCTTAGGGATAGCGGAAACCTTGGAGGCGCCCATCGATATTTCAGGAGTGCGTATAAAGGCAGAAACCTCCTCGCCGTTTAAATAAACGCATTGAGTGTCGTTTTCAAAGCCGAGCTTAACGTCGGTATTGTCAAGCATTTTAACAACATCGTCCTTATTATCGATAACGCCCTGCCTTACGGCATTGAGAGCGATTGTGCGGTACAATGCGCCCGTATCGACATAGATAAAGCCAAGTTCCTTAGCCGCACCCTTGCTTATTGTGGATTTGCCTGCACCTGCAGGGCCGTCAATTGCAACATTCATCGTAATTACCTCTTTTTTATTTACATATTATCGGCGCACAAAACGGCGGTTGAAAATGCAATTTGCAAATTGAAGCCGCCTGTATATGCATCCACATCTATAATTT
>CAVLCX010000139.1:0-5152 GCA_963661525.1 bacterium | reverse complement strand
CAGTATATCGGCCCGTATACTTCCAATTTTTCTGTTAAGCAGGCGGTTGACGAAACCTTGCGTATTTTCAAACTTCCGCGCTGTAATAAAAAATTTCCGAAAGATTATAAAAAAAGCCGCCCGTGTTTAAATGGTTTTATGGGGATTTGCAGTGCGCCTTGCGCAGGCAAAATATCACTTGAAGAATACAGAAAAAATATTGACGAAGCAATCGCATTTCTTAAAGGCGGAAGTGTAAAAGCCGTGAAAGAAATGGAAACAAAAATGCTTGAATATTCCGAAAATCTCCAGTTTGAAGAAGCTGCAAAGCTTAGGGACAGAATAAAAGCCATTAAAAATCTTGAAGAAAAGCAAAAAGTAGTTTCAATCAATGTGCCTGAAGAGGATGTTTTTGCACTTGTAAACGGTAAGAAAAAAGCGTGCTTTGAAGTTATCAGATTTGAACACGGAAAACTTACGGATACGGAGTTTTGGCTTATTGATTCTGTTGATGATTTGCAGCAGGCAAGATTTGAACTTATTGAACGCTATTATTCAATGCGTGATAGGGTAGCATCCCGTATTGCGATTGACGGTGTAGTTGAAGATGAAGAACTTTTAAAAGAATTTCTTGAAAATAAAAAGCAGAAAAAAGTTGAATTCATTCATCCGCAAAAAGGTGAGCATTTATCAATTGTGAATATGTGTATATCAAATGCGAATGAACATTTGGCGCAGCAGCAGGGCAGACTCGGCAGGGAAATTGCAACTCTTGAAGAACTAAAAAATCTTCTTGGGCTTGATAAAATGCCGGAATATATTGAATCCTATGATATTTCGCATACCTTTGGTGCAGATAATGTGGCAGGTATGGTTGTTTTCCATAACGGCAGACCGATGAAAAGTGCATATAAAAGGTTTGCTATTAAAGGTTTTGACGGGCAGAATGATGTCGGCTCAATGCAGGAAGTTTTAACACGCAGGTTTAATCATTATTATAATGATGAAGAAGGAAGTACATTTAAAATTTTGCCTGATTTGATTTTGCTTGACGGCGGTGAACCGCAGGTTAGGGCTGTGTTGCCCGTTGTTGCATCAATGGGGCTTAATGTACCGGTATTCGGTATGGTTAAGGACAGCAAGCACAGAACGCGCGCTATTGCAGTGGGTAACGGTGAAATAGAAATAAATTCTCACCGTCAGGTATTTACTCTTGTATCTAATATTCAGGAGGAAGTACACCGCTTTGCTATTTCTTATCATCATAATAAGCATAAAAAAAGCACGCTTTCAACCTCTCTTACAAAAATTAACGGTATAGGCGACGCAAAAGCAAAAGCCTTGATGAAATATTTTAAAACAATTTCTGCAATTAAAGAAGCACAGGTTGAACAGCTTAGGCAGGTTGACGGTATTTCTGAAAAAAACGCCCAAGAAATTTACAATTTTTATCATAAATTGTAAAAATAATTTTAATTGACTTGACTATTATTTTTGTAATTTGTATAATGATAAATGATTTATCAAAAAGATTGTAACTTTTTTATTTGAAATTAAGAGGAATCTGACTTATGATGCGAGTGATTACAGGCATTGCGCGCGGCAGAAAGCTTGAAACTTTGCCGGGTGAAGATGTCACAAGGCCTACAACAGAATCGGTCAAAGAAGCTGTTTTTTCTATGATTCAGTTTGAAATTGAAGATAAAAATGTTCTTGACTTGTTTGCAGGTTCGGGCCAGCTCGGTATCGAAGCGCTTTCAAGGGGTGCTAAAAAATGCACCTTTGTTGAAAATAACAAGCAGGCTTATAATGTTGTTGAAAATAATATAAAGCACTGCAAGCTTGAGCAGGGCGCAAGAATAGTTATGGGTGACGCTTATGCATTTCTTTCAAGAAGGGATAGTTTTGACATAGCGTTTCTTGACCCACCGTACAAGCAGGGAATTATTGAAAGGTGCTTGCCGCTTCTTTTTCCTATGATGAGTGATGACGGTATAGTAATATGCGAAACTTCGCGTGATGAAGACTTGCCTGACGAACTTAACGGATTTTACGCTGATAGAGTCAGAACTTATGGTAAAACTAAAATTACCCTTTATCGAAGGGGGAATTAAAATAAAATGAAAATTGCTATTTGTCCCGGCAGTTTTGACCCGGTAACTTTGGGTCATAAAGATGTTATTGAGCGGGCTTCACAGCTTTTTGATAAAGTTATTGTTTTGGTGCTTAATAACAGCTCTAAAAAGCCTATGTTCACACTTGATGAGCGTATGAAATTTATAAAACGATGTGTTGATAAGGAAAATGTTGAAATTGATACATACTCCGGCCTTTTGGTTGATTATGCAAGGCAACATAATGTTAACGCCATAATTAAAGGGCTGCGTGCTGTGTCTGATTTTGATTATGAATTTCAGCTTGCACTTATCAATAAAAGCCTTTATCCTAAAATTGAAACACTGTTTATTCCTGCAAAGGGCGAAAATATGTTTTTGTCCTCAAGTATGGTTAAAGAGGTATGCTCACTCGGTGGTGATATATCATCGTTTGTGCCGCAAGAAATATTAAAAGATATTTACGAAAGATGTAAAGGAGACATTAAAAATGACTAATACAGATATTTTACTTGAAGATTTGGAAGATGTACTTGATGACGCAACATCAATTCCGTTGAGCAAAAAGTATGCAGTTGATGTAGACAAAATTAAGACTATTATTGAAGATATTCGTCTTAACACTCCACAGGAAACAAAGCAGGCTAAAGCTATTGTTGATTCAAGAAACAATATTCTTGAAGAAGCAAAGAAAGAAGCTGCCGATATTATTGCTAAAGCACAGGAGGAAGCAAGGGAACTTGTTGCCCGTGACCAAATCACTCAAACTGCTCAGGCAGAAGCTGCTGATATTATTGCCAAGGCTAAAGAACAGGGTGATGCTTATATTGCAGATGCTCAAAACCAGGCTTCAGATATTCTCGGTAACGCTACAAACCAGGCAAACGAAATGGTTACAACAGCACAGAATAAATCAAGAGAAATGCTTACAGCAGTTAATAATTACGCTGATGATACACTTCTTGCTATTGATGATTCGCTTTATAAGGCACTCAGCGATGTTCGCAGAATCCGCCAGGGTATCGAAAACACTCAAAATAAAAACAAATAATTTTAAATTATATTGGGCGGCCATAGGCCGCTCTTTTTGTTTTTTGTTAATTTTTTGCAAAAAACTCTTGACATAAAGTCAACTTTAGGTATTATAATGCAAATAGTCAGAAATTCAGTTAATAATATATTGAAAGGAAATGATTAAATGTATCTTGAAAAAATAAATTCACCTGCTGATATTAAGTCTTATTCAGTAGATGAACTTAAAAAATTTGCACAGGAAATAAGAGATGCTCTTTTAAAGAAACTCAGTATTCACGGCGGACATTGCGGCCCGAATTTCGGTATGGTTGAAGCGACTATTGCACTTCATTATGTTTTTAATTCGCCTGTTGATAAATTTGTGTTTGATGTATCGCACCAAACTTATCCGCACAAAATGTTGACCGGCAGGGCATACGGCTTTTTAGACGAAAACCGCTATGATGATATTACCGGTTACAGCTCACCTGAAGAAAGCGAACACGACTTTTTCACGGTAGGCCACACTTCTACTTCTGTTTCACTTGCGTGCGGTCTTGCAAAGGCTCGTGATTTAAAGGGTGAAAAATCAAATGTAGTTGCAATTATCGGCGACGGTTCACTTTCAGGCGGCGAAGCACTTGAAGGTCTTGATGTTGCGGCAGAACTTGACGGTAATTTAATTATTGTTGTAAATGATAATGATATGTCTATCGCTGAAAATCACGGCGGAATGTATAAAAATCTTAAACTTCTTCGTGATACACAGGGCAAAGCCGAGTGCAATATCTTTAAATCAATGGGGATTGATTATGTTTTTGTTAAAGACGGAAATGATGTTGAATCACTTATTTCTGCTTTTGAAGGTGTAAAAGACAGCCAAAGCCCTGTTGTAGTGCATATCGTTACTCAAAAAGGTAAGGGATTTGCTCTTGCAGAGAAAAATAAAGAAAATTGGCATTGGTGTATGCCTTTTGATATTGAAACAGGTGAGTCGAAATTTAATTTTGACGGGGAAGATTACAGCTCAATTACCGGAAACTTTCTTTTAGAAAAAATTAAAAAAGATAAAGATGTTATTGCCATCACATCGGCAACTCCCGCTGTTTTCGGCTTTGATGAAGAAACAAGAAAGCTTGCCGGCAAGCAGTTTGTGGATGTAGGTATTGCCGAGGAAACAGCAGTTGCCCTTGCGTCAGGTATTGCAGCAGGCGGCGGCAAACCTGTTTATCCTGTTTACAGCACTTTCATTCAGCGCACATATGACCAGCTTTCACAAGACCTTTGCATAAATAATAATGCGGCTACAATTGTTGTATTTGCAGCTTCTGTTTTCGGTATGAATGATGTTACACATCTTGGTATTTATGATATTGCAATGATGTCAAATATCCCTAATCTTGTATATCTTGCACCTACTACTAAAGAAGAATATCTTGCAATGCTTGATTGGAGTATTGAGCAAAATGAACACCCCGTTGCTATTCGTATTCCTTGCTGTGAGCTTATTTCAAACGGTGAAAAAATCACAAAGGATTACAGCATTCTTAATAAATATGAAGTTAAGCAAAAGGGCAGCGAATTGGCAATTATCGGCCTTGGTACTTTTTACCCGTTGGCAGTTGAAGCGGCAAAGTTTTATGAGGAAAAAACAGGCGTTAAAGCAACTGTTATCAATCCTTATTATATTACAGGTATTGATGAAGAACTTTTGACATCTCTTAAATCAGACCACAAAACCGTAGTTGCTATTGAGGATGGAATTCTTGACGGCGGTTTTGGTGAAAAGATTGCCCGTTTCTATGGTGACAGCGATGTTAAGGTATTAAACTTCGGCCTTAAAAAAGAATTTCTTGACCGTTATAATCCTGCTGATATTCTTAAAGAAAATCACCTTACAAAAGAGCAAATAATTGATGATGTTCTTAATTTGAAATAATAAGAGATATAGAAAAAAGGCTTTACGAAATTTATTTTCGTAAAGCCTTTTTTGATTATGCATTTTCCTTATTTCTTTTTTCAACTATGTATTCGTGTACCTTGTC
>CAVLCX010000138.1:0-5214 GCA_963661525.1 bacterium | reverse complement strand
ACTTGTCTCCTTTTGATCTCATCACCGGGTTGCTTTTAAAATTCGAATTCTCGGCGGTTCAAAGAGTGAAGCCGACCGCTTTTCCCGAATTTGCAACTTCCTTTGATGTTAGAATACACTAAAATCACAGCAAAGTCAATGTGTAAACCAAATGCGTCGGCTTTGAATGCAAAGCATGCTATAGCTCAATCGCCGATTTTGGCAGTAAATATGAGCGTCGGATCCCGCTTTCATTCGGTCAGCTTCGTATACAACATAAAAAGCATGCCGCATTCGATACATTGAACCGCATTTATACACGAGCCGATACTATTGCGAAAAACGAAATTTTATGCTATAATCCAAAATTGTAAAAGTATATCCAAACACTATCTTTGTGATAGTAATAAAAATCGCCAAGGGATATCCCTTGGTTAGTTACAAGGTAACTAACCAATCCTCCTTTGTCTGCGAGAAAGAAAAGGAGGTGCAGCTCCGTGAAAAACAAACAAAGAACCGTGCGGTCGCTGACCGCCGCGGCAATCGCCGTAGCCTTTGCCTATTTGTTCGGCATGGCGGATAAATTCGATACGGGCGGGCATCTGTTCGGGCTTATGCGCGTCCTCCTATATTTTGCCCTGTTTACGGCATGGATTCTGCGGGTAAAGCGTACGGTACAACAGCAGGCAACCGGGCGGTATCTGCTCATATCCGGTGTGCTGATGATGTTCTGGCTGTATATCCGCAGTATCAAGCTGGAGTTTGTTCTGTCGCCGTGTGTAATTCGTTTTTATGACGCAGTGAGCGAAAACTATTCTTTTGGACTGAAAAGGCTTAACAGGCAGGACGAAAACGAAGTTGTTGTTGAATATGCGTTTATTACAAAACCTTTCAGCCGAGTTTTGCCGAGCCGTCAAAGGGACGCTTTGCTGGGTGCAATATCTTATGAAAATATAAAATGCAAGGTTAATAAACTGAGCTATTATAACGAAATGTTTGTTAAGGCTTATGTTGTACATAACGACACGGCATATCAAAAAGCGTTAGAACTGCTGAATATGAATTTGTGGTATGACGCCGATAAAACGGTAGCACTTTATTTGTCTTATAAAGATTTAGTCAGCCAAAAATATATGCTGTCAAAAGTAACAACGCAGGCAGAAAAGTTGCCTTATAACATAAAAACAAAACAAAATATTGAAATACTTAATCAGTTTTTGGAGGAAAAGTAGGAGGCATAAGTATGGGAGAATATAAAAATGTACCTCAAGAGATCAATAATGTTGTGCAGGACAATCTTGAAAAGTTGGCACAGCTTTTTCCGTCTGCAGTTAAGGACGGTCAACTTGATGTAAATGCACTTAAAGAGGAACTTGGCACATTTGAAGAGGTTGGCAAGGAAAAGTACGAGTTTACTTGGTCCGGCAAACAAAATGCAAAAAAGATTGCACAGCAGGATGTTTTTGGCAAAACATTAAAGTTTTGCCCTGAAAAAAGCAAAAATGCCGACACATCCGAAAATATCTATATCGAGGGCGATAATCTTGAGGCACTTAAACTTTTAAGACAGAATTATTATAATTCCATTAAGATGATTTATATTGATCCTCCGTATAATACGGGCAACGATTTTGTTTATAATGATGATTTTTCTATGTCGCAGGAGGAAAGCGATATTGCTGAGGGCGTTGTTGACGAATTAGGCGAACGATATACAAAGAATGTTTCAGGTAATAAATTTCATGCAAATTGGTGCAATATGATATACCCTCGTTTGAAATTGGCAAAAGATTTGTTGACTGATGACGGCGTTATTTTTATTTCTATTGATGATAATGAACAGGAAAATTTAAAGAAAATATGTGATGAGGTTTTTGGAAGTGAGAATTTTATTGCTCAAGTGATTTGGGAAAGAGCTTTTTCTCCAGTTAATTTGATGAAACATTTTTCACCGTCACATGATTATATACTTTGCTATGCTAAAAATATTGAAAGTGCAATTTGCAACGGGATTCCAAGAAGCGATGAGGCAAATGATCGATATTCAAATCCGGATAATGATCCTAGAGGAGTTTGGAGTTCAAGCGATATTTCTGTTGGACCTGCCGTACAAGAAAATATTTATCCGATAACTACGCCCTCCGGGCGTGTTGTCGAGCCTCCAGCTGGTCGCAGCTGGAGTCTCTCTCGAAAAGCTTTTCGAGAGAGACTCCAAGATAATCGTATTTGGTTTGGTCCAGATAGAAATGGCGTACCTAGAATTAAAAGGTTTCTTTCTGAATTGAGGAAAACAGGTATTACACCTATGACAATTTGGAAACATACAGAAGTAGATCATTCGCAGGGTGCAACACAAAAATTGGCAAAATTATTTGACGGAAAGAAATTTTTTGATTATCCAAAATCAGTGTTGTTAATAGAACGCTGTTTGCAATTATATACGGATAAAAATTGCTTAATTCTTGACTTTTTCTCAGGCTCTGCCTCAACCGCCCATGCTGTTATGCAACTGAATGCAGAGGATGACGGTAATCGCAAGTTCATTATGGTGCAGTTGCTTGAAGTTACTGATGAAAAAAGCGAGGCACACAAAGCAGGTTATAATACTATTTGTGAAATCGGTGAGGAACGTATTCGCCGTGCAGGTGACAAAATTAAGGCGGAGCATCCTGATGCCGACATAGACATTGGCTTTAAGGTGTTTAAAATTGCAGACACAAACATCAAGTGGAACGAACTTGAATTAAAAGACGAACAAGTCGATTTTGAAAGTCTAAGCGACAACCCTGATCAAATCGACTTTAAGCAGGGTACAAAGGACATCGATGTTGTATACGAAATTATGCTCCGTCAAAAGAACATTCCTCTTTCGTCAAAGGTTGAAGTTCTTGATGAAATCGGCTCCCGTACATATCTTTATGCTGACAGCTATCTTGTGTGCCTTGAAACGCAGGTGACAAACGAGATGATAGACAAGCTCGCTTCTCTTGATCCTACACCGTTTAAGTATATTTTCCGTGACAGTGCATTTAAGGACGATATTGACCTTAAGACAAATGCGTTTCGCAGATTAAAAGCTATGGTGGAAAAACACGCAGGTGCATCAAAAAAAGCATATACCGTTGAGTTTATTTAAGGAGAATCGCTATGGCTAATAAAATTACATTTAACTTTAGTGATGACCTTGATTATCAGCTTAGGGCAATTAGTTCAACCGTAAATTTGTTTAAGGGTTTGCCGACGACGGACGCAAGTTCCATTTATCACTATTCCCGTGCAAAGAAGATTTTAGAGGGCGATCCTGTTCGCAACAGAAACCTTGTGCTTGGAACTAAACTCCTTGAAAATATGCGCTATGTTCAGCTTGACAATGACTTATTTGCCGATGAAAGCGTAACAGCCGGTAATAACTTTACGATTGAAATGGAAACCGGCACAGGCAAAACTTATGTTTATCTTCGCACAATTTTGGAACTCTATAAGCAATACGACCTTAAAAAGTTTATGATTGTTGTTCCTACCGTGGCAATTCGCAAGGGTGTTGAAAAATCAATTGAACAGCTGACGGAGCATTTCAAGGCTCTTTACGGCGTGGATTTGTCTAAATACAGTTTTATTTATAACACAAACAACCCAAAGGAAGTCAGCTCCAAACTTGTTGAAAGCAACGATTTAAGTATTTGTGTTATGAATATTCAAGCGTTCAACAAGAGCAAAAACAAAATTCGCCAAGAGGATGAATACGGTCAGATTATTTGGGATGATATTAAATATATCCGACCGATTGTGATTATTGACGAGCCACAAAAGATTGAGGGTGGTAAGAAAAAATCAAAGTCACTTGAAGCTATTGAAGATATTGAGCCTTTGTTCGTTCTTCGCTATTCTGCAACGCATAAAAAACTGTATAATCAAATATACAAACTTGATTCTTACGCTGCATATCAGCAAAATCTTGTAAAAAAGATTACAGTTAAGACTGTTCACAGTGATATACCAAAGAATTATCCGTATATTCGCTACAAGGCATTCACAAAAGATTTAAGAGCAAGAATTGAAATTTTCAGCCAAGACCAAGGCGGAAAAATCAGATTCAAGTCTTTTGATGTTCTTGCCGGTGCATCGCTTGAAGAATTATCAGGCGGACTGTCGCAATATAAAAATATGTTTGTTGCATCTCAACCGCACAAGCTGCAACCGCTTTATATTTCTGCAACCGATGAAGATATTTATCTTGAGCAAGGTCAGAGCAATTATGAATTTGAACCGAACGAAACGGTGAGAATTCAAATCAAACTTGCAATTCGCAGTCATTTTGACAAGCAATTTGAACTGCTAAAAAACGGCAAAAAAATAAAAGCCTTGTCCTTATTCTTCATTGATTCGGTTGCCAAGGTTCGTGACAACAATGCTCCTGACGGCAGAGGTGAGTATCTTCGCATATTTGATGAAGAATACCAAAAGGCAATTAAGGCTTATAAAGGGCAGTTTGAAAAGTACAAAGAATATTTTCCCGATTATGAAAATGTGCAGCAGGTTCGTGAAGGCTATTTTGCAGTAGACAAAAAGAACAACGCTGTTGATATTGCAGGTTGGGATTCCGATGTGAACGACGAAGATGTAAAGCTAAATGCTAAATCGCAGGAAGATATTGACCGAGGTGTTGAACTTATCCTTGAAAAGAAAGACGAGCTTATTTCATTTAATGAGCCTCTTGCGTTTATCTTTTCTCATTCGGCGTTGCGTGAAGGATGGGACAACCCTAATGTTTTCACTCTTTGCACATTAAAAGCAAGCGGTTCGGATATTGCCAAAAAGCAAGAAATCGGTCGTGGTTTAAGACTGCCTGTTGATATTACCGGCAACAGATGTATAGACAGCAATCTTAACGAACTTACTGTTATTGCAAATGATTATTACGACCATTTTGCCGAAGTTCTTCAAAAAGATTTTAACGACAGTATGAACTTTAACAAAAATGAAATTACAGCCGATATTCTTATTTCAACTTTGAAAAATGCAGGCGTTCCAAAAGCGTTGGTGACTGCAGAGCTTGTAGATTCTCTTAAATCAGAGTTGATACAAAACGGCATTTGCAATAAAGATAATGTCATTAAAAATACGCCGGAGCAAACCACAAAACTTTTGGACAAACTTACATTTAGCGATGAACGCTTAGCCGAGCATACAGAACTTATTAAAAAAGAGTTTGTAAAATTGATGACTAAGAAAGGC
>CAVLCX010000137.1:0-5234 GCA_963661525.1 bacterium | reverse complement strand
ACGAAGTTAAAACTATTGCCCCGGCAAAAAACATTGAGTAGTGTGTTCGTCCTCTTGTAAGTAATTCAATTAAGCAGTATCCGCCACCGCCGATTAGACCGACAGCTAAATAAATGTAAAAGTTTTTCATAATTGTATTATTGCTTTAATTGTGCTAAAATATTATAGAAATATAATTTTATTTGGGTGCGATATGACAATTTTTGAAAAATCTGATTATTTAATTAAAATAATTGAAAATGCCGGATATGAAGCTTATTTGGTAGGCGGATGTGTGCGTGACTTTTTTATGAATAAGCCTTGTGATGATATTGATATTACTACATCGGCTAAACCTATTGAGCTTGAAAAAATATTGACGGAAAATAAAATTAAATATATTGAAACAGGCCTTAAGCACGGTACGGTTACCGCTTTGATAGAGTCTGACTCTTTTGAAATCACCACTTATCGAACTGATGGTGAATATTCGGATAACCGCCATCCTGAAAATGTGAAATTTGTGAGTAATATAGATGATGATTTATCCCGCCGTGATTTTACTGTTAATGCGATAGCGTTTAATCCTAATAAAAATGAAATCGTCGATTTATTCGGCGGAAAAAATGATATTGAAAATAAAGTAATTAAAGCTGTGGGAAATGCAGATGTACGCTTTAATGAAGACGCACTTCGCATTATGCGTGCTGTCAGGTTTTCATCCACACTTTCATTTAACATTGGGGAAAAAACAAGAACTGCAATTTTCAGAAATAAAGACCTTTTGAAAAATGTTTCAAAAGAAAGGCTTTTCAGCGAACTTTCAAAACTCTTAATGGGGGATAATGTTTTTTCTGTTTTAACCGAATATAAGGAAGTTTTGGCTGTTATAATTCCTGAACTTATTCCTACTTTTACCTGCAAGCAAAATACAGTATGGCATATTTATGATGTTTATACGCACACAGCAAAAACTGTTGAGCAGGCACCTGAAAAACTATCATTGCGCCTTACAATGCTTTTGCACGACCTTGGCAAACCGCAGGCAAAAACTACTGATGATAGGGGAGTAGATCATTTTAAAGGGCATCAAAAAATAAGTGCCGAGATTTCAGCACCTATTCTTAAAAGATTTAAAGTTTCTAATGAACTGTATGACAGCGTTATGCAAATAATTCCGATACATGATATTCATATAGGTACAAATAAAACTAATATAAAAAAATATCTGAATCAATTGGGCGAGCAGGGCTTGAGAAATTTGATAGAAGTTAAAAGAGCCGATAAGCTTGGTCAAAACCCTGAAATGACAGGCGAAGAACTGCAAAATCTTGTTACCACAGAATCTCTGCTTGATGAAATTATTACAAACGGTGAGCCTTACAGTATCAAAGATTTAAAAATCAATGGATTTGATTTGATGAATCTTGGCTTTAAAGGCAAAGAAATAGGAAACTGCCTTGATTGTATTTTGCAAAAAGTAATTAACGGTGAAATAGAAAATAATAAAGAAACACTGCTCAAATATGTAAAAGAAAAGGAGAACTGAATTACCAGTTCTCCTTAAATATTTATCGAAGTTCAAAAATCAGCCTTCGTATTCGTCTTCGTTTTCCCAGTTGTGCCAAATGTTTTGAACATCATCGTTTTCTTCAAACATTTCAATCATTCTTGCCATATTTTTCATATCTTCTTCAGATTCAAGCCTTGTATATGTTTGCGGCACATAAGCAGGCTCACTTGAAATGATGTGATAGCCTTTGCCTTCAAGTTCATCACGAATTGCGCCTACATCGTTAGGCTCTGTTCTGATTTCAAAAATATCTTCTTCATCGGTAAGAAAGTCGGAAGCACCTGCTTCAAGTGCATCTTCCATAAGCTGGTCTTCGTCAACATCCTCTTTTTCAATTATGATTACACCCTGCCTGTCAAACATAAAGGTTACAGAACCCGGTGTGCCCATATTTCCGCCTGCTTTATCAAAGTAATGCCTTACTTCAGATGCAGTTCTGTTTCTGTTATCTGTAAGTGTTTCAACTACTACTGCAATTCCGCTTGGACCATAGCCTTCGTATACGATTTCTTCAAAATTTGTGCTGTCGCCTTCGCCGGCAGCTTTTTTAAGCATTCTGTCAATGTTATCGTTTGGTACATTGTTTTGCTTTGCTTTTGCAATAACATCACGAAGCTTGGCATTATTATTAGGGTCAGGGCCTCCGTTTTTAACTGCTACTGCAAGTTCTCTTCCTATTTTTGTGAAAACTTTTGCTCTTGCTGCGTCATTAGCACCTTTTTTTCTTTTAATGGTGCTCCATTTGTTATGACCACTCATTTTCTCAACTCCCGTATGTGAATTTTTAACTTAAATATTCTAACATATTATTTATTATATATCAAGAGTTAAGTTTACACAATATTACACGCTTGCGCAAATTATATTTATATGCTTATTTTTTAATTTGATGTTGTATATTTACTTATTATATGATATTATAGATGCGTATAATTATATAAATTTGTATAAATATTCAGGAGGATTTTATATGTATTCGGATTATTACGATTCAATCGGTAAAGTTGCCGAAACAGATAAGGAAGTTGCAGACGCTATGGCACTTGAATTAAAGCGCCAGCGTGATAATATTGAACTTATTGCTTCGGAAAACCTTGTTTCCCCGCAGGTAATGGCAGCTATGGGCAGTGTTCTTACAAATAAGTATGCCGAGGGTTTGCCGGCAAAGCGTTATTACGGCGGTTGCCAATATGTAGATATTGTTGAAAACATTGCTATTAAAAGAGCGTGTGAGCTTTTTAAATGCAATTTTGCCAATGTTCAGCCACATTCAGGTGCGCAGGCTAATACCGCTGTTTACCTTGCACTTCTTAAGCCGGGTGACACAGTTATGGGTATGAGCCTTGATAACGGCGGCCACCTTACTCACGGTTCACCTGCCAATATCAGCGGTAAGTATTTTAACTTCGTTCCTTACGGTGTTGATGAAAACGGATTTATTGATTACAAGGAATTTGCAAAGCAAGTTAATAAAGTTAAACCTAAACTTGTAGTTGCAGGTGCTTCTGCTTATCCAAGAGAAATTGATTTTAAAACAATGGCTGATATTGCACACGCAAACGGTGCAATGTTTATGGTAGATATGGCACATATTGCAGGTCTTGTTGCCGCAGGGCTTCATCAGTCACCTGTTCCATATGCCGATGTTGTTACAACTACAACTCATAAAACATTAAGAGGCCCACGCGGCGGACTTATTCTCTGCAATAATGAATATCTTATTAAAAAGCTTAATTCAGCAGTATTTCCGGGTACACAGGGCGGCCCTCTTATGCATGTTATTGCAGGTAAAGCAGTTTGCTTCGGCGAAGCTCTTAAGCCTGAATTTGCTGATTATCAAAAGAGAGTTGTTGAAAACGCAAAGGCTCTTGCAAACGGACTTATGAATAGAGGAATGAAGCTTGTTTCAGGCGGTACTGATAATCACCTTTGCCTTCTTGACCTTAGGGGTACAGGTGTAACAGGTAAGGAACTTGAAAACAGACTTGATGATGTTCATATCACTCTTAATAAAAATACTGTTCCTAATGAACCTCTTTCACCGTTTGTTACATCCGGTGTTCGTATCGGTACTCCTGCCGCTACTACAAGGGGACTTAATACTGATGATATGGATAAAATTGCAGAGTATATTACTCTTGCAGTTACCGATTTTGATAATCAAAAGGAATATATCACAAACGGTGTTGCCGAAATTTGTGCAAAATATCCTCTTTATGAATAATTAAAGAAGTGATAATATGAAAGTCTTATTGATTGAAATATTAAAAATATTACTTAAAATTATTTATGCTCCCATTAAGCTTTTTAAAACTAAAAACAGAATAGTTTATCTTTCAAGGCAAAGTAATGATAAAAGCCTTGATATGAAGCTTCTTGAAGAAGCGATAAATAATGAATGTCCAAATACAGAGCAGGTTTTCAGGCTTAAAATGATACCTGAAAGCTTGCCGGGCAAAATTGCATATTGCTTTTCAATAATAGGTGATATGTATTATCTTGCAACATCAAAGGTGGCAATAATTGATACTTATTCAATTACTGTTTCCTGCTTAAAGCATAAAAAGAGCCTTAAAGTTATTCAAATGTGGCACGCTTTGGGCGCACTCAAAAAGTTCGGGCTTCAAAGCGTCGGCACAAAAGAGGGCAGGGATGAAAAAATCAGCCGTGCTATGTGTATGCATAAAAATTATGATTATGTTCTTGCACCGAGTAAAAAAACAGCAAAGTTTTATATGGAAGCATTTGGCTGTGATAATTCTAAAATTAAGATTTGCTCACTGCCGAGGGTTGATGATATATTGACTGATAACGGATGCGCTTCACGCTTTTTTACAGAAAATCCGGCTTTAAGTGATAAAAAAATTGTTCTTTATCTTCCTACTTTTCGCGAAAGAGATGCTTATGTAGCCGAAAAGCTTAAGGTTGAATTTGACGAACTTGCTGATTATCATTTGATAATCAGCGCTCACCCTCTGTTTTCTAAAATTAAGATTGAGGATAAATTCTCTTACAGCGGTGATTTTTCAACATATGATTTGATGAAAATTGCCGATGTGATTATAACCGATTATTCGGCTTGTGCTTTTGAAGCAAGCGTTTTGATGAAACCGCTTTATTTCTTTGTACCCGATTATGAAGAATATTCAAAAGAACGGGGAATAAATGTTAATCTTAAAGAGGAGATGCCAAGCGCAACATTTGAAGACGCTGAAGCTCTTGTAAATGCAATTAAATCAAACAGCTATGATTTTGATATGCTGTATAAGTTTAAAAGTGAATATGTTGAAAATTCAAAAGCAAACAATGCAGAAATTCTTGCAAAATTCATTTCTATGTTGATTGCTTAATTATAAAAAAGAAGGCAAAACAATGGATTATACATTTTCTGACAAAATTTCTTCTCTCCAGCCAAGTGCTATCAGAGAAATACTTAAAGCAACAGCAGACCCTAAAATTATCCCCCTTGCAGCAGGCAATCCGGCACCGGATGCTTTCCCTGTTGAAGAGGTAAGGGCAATTGCGGCAGATATACTTGATTCCCGCCCTATTGATGCACTTCAGTACGGTGTATCCGAGGGTTATCAGCCGCTGCGTGATACAATTAAAAAGTGGATGAAAAATCACGAAAATATCGGCAAGGACTTTGATGATATACTTATTGTTTCAGGTGCAACACAGG
>CAVLCX010000136.1:0-5286 GCA_963661525.1 bacterium | reverse complement strand
ACAGGAGAATAAAAATACATTCCGTCAATATTTACATAAGCTCTTGCAGATATTTTATCATCAAAGTGATTTGTAGGAATACCTGTAAACACAGCGTTATATGTTGAAACTAATCCGTCAACAGTACGCTTTGCAGCTTTTGAGGTTATTGTATCATCATTATCTGCACGAATTTGAGTATTGACATTTTCATTTTGTTCGTCAATACTTTGGTCAAAGGAGTACGCAAAGCCGTATTCTTTATTTATTCTTTTATAAAGATTTTCGTATTGGCTCAAATCAACTCCAAGCACACTTTCATCAAGAACAAATCCAAAACGCAAGCCGTTATCTCTTGTTCTGATTTGAGCACCCTTTGCTTCAATAATTGAATCCGAATCTATATATTTTATCGGGTCTTCATCAGAATATTTCCATTGTGACCAAGCAGCTGAGCCTTTAGGCGCAATTATCGTTGGATAAACATTATCTGAGTAGCTCTGACTTATAGGTCCGATTGCAACATCTGTGGCTTTTTCCGATAAAACAAAAGTTGTATTGTAAGCATCAAAATGTATTCTGCTTGTCGACGGGGCGAACACAAGCTTTGCTTCATCAGGAATATTAAGAACAGAATAATCCAATTCAGCCTGCGGTATCCAAAATATTTCAGTTGGACCAAACTGGTTTAGATTTTCATACTTATTTACTGCTGTTCTGTAATATGTTTGCACTTTTGGCAAATAAACCACTTTTAACATTGGGAGATTAGAAAATGTATCTGCCGTCATTGTTTCAAGGTTTTCAAGATAGATTTCTTCAACATACATTGAGCAAAGAAGTCTGCCCGCAGAAGTAAGTGCCGGTAAATCGACAATGCGTATAAATGAACCTGCGGCAATTCCGAGCGATGAATAAGTTCCTGAGATAATTTTATTAAGCTTAGGGGCATAAAGCGTATCTAAATAACAATATGCAAATGAACCTTTAATTGCAGTTTCAAGATTTGGCAAATCTATTTTTGTCAGGAAATCACATTCTCTAATTGCATATTGACCGAGTTCAATAACATCAGGAATATATAACTTCTGCAAGAAATGGCAGTAGGCAAAATATTGTGTTCCCAATACCCCAACACCTGTAATACTGCATTTAATGAGAGGGCAGCTTTCAAAAACGCCCATATATCCATGTTGATTTTTCACTTCAATATCTGATAAATTTATTGATAATAGCCCTGAATTCTTAAAAGCGTAATTTGTATGGGATTTTAGAGAGCTTTCAAAATTTATCTTGTTCATCATTGAGCAGTTTTCAAATGCACTTTGACTTATGCTTTCAATCTTTGGAGCGTCCAAATACCTTAAACTATAACAATTTATAAAAGAAGTTCCTGTTGATATTACTCCTTTTGCAGTAACATATTTAAGTTCTTCGCTATCCGAAAATGCATGGCCAACAAGATCGGTTATTGAATCGGGTAATACAGCACTTGTAATATCACTGCTATCAAAAGTAGCCTTTAATTGTGCAGGTGTAATTCCCTGAATTGTATCAGGAACAATTATGTTATTCTTATCGCCATTATAAGCGGTTATTACACCGTCCTCGGTTATTTCAAAATCATTTTCATCTGCAATATATTGAACTGTATAATATTGTGACTTTATATCACTTGCATATTTATCACTTTGAATCAATGCATAATTAAGCTGCATTTCATTATCAATCGTTATTGGCGATGTATAGATTGTTCCGTTTGAATTGCTCGGAATCGATTTGTCAAGCGTATAAATAAGCTGTGTGTCGGCAGGAATATTATCAAAAGTTACAGTTTGTGTATCTGTATAAAAGCCACCAACTGTGCTTGGGGTCGGAGCTGTATATTCCTTATCAATTAATAGATTCGGGAAATTAAGCATACCGCTTCCGTAATAATTTTCTTCATCCTCGCCCATATAGACTGCAGATGCTTTTATTTGCTCTTGCACTTCTTTAGGAGATAATTTTGGATTTTGCATTAAAATATACGAGCATGCGGCACTTGCAATAGGGCAGGCAAATGAAGTTCCGGAATAATCTGCATAATATTTTCCCGATGATAAATCAACAGAATAAACATTATATCCCGGTGCTGCCACATCTATCTCTTTACCGTAGTTTGAAAAAGAGCATATATGGTTTGTATAATCATAAGCACCTACCGTTATTGCACTTTCACAATCAGCAGGAGTACAATATTCCACGGGTAAATTATCATTACCCGACGCAACACATACCGTAACACCTTTTTCTACTAATCTTGAAACAAGTTCCGTTTCAAGCGACATATTTTTTTCAAACAGGTAACCGCCTAAGCTGATATTCATAATATCAGGCAAATCCTTACTTGCGAGTATGACCTCCATTGCGGCTGTAAATTCCGAAAGTGTAACATAACCGTCTGCATCAATGATTTTATACGGCTTAATTTTAACATTATCGGGTGTAGTCTGTGCAATGACACCTGCAACGGCAGTACCGTGACCGTTATCGTCCATACAGTCATTTTCATTACCTGATGCACTCATATTAAATGAAGTATCTGAAATGCGACCGCTGAAAAGCTCATGGTTGTAGTCAACACCTGAATCCAGCACACCGATAACAATTTCGTTGTTGTATGCATCGGATTTTTCTATTTGAGCCTTTGCATAGTCAGACATAACGGATTCATAAGACCATCTGTCTGAAACTTTATCAGAATCGCTTGATGAATCATCTGCAGTTGTTCTTAAGTTTTTCAGTGTGTTATCTTTGACTGAAAGAACTCTGTCCTTTTCAACAGAATATCCTTTTTCGCGCAATTCGTCATAAGCCTGCTCCATATCCTGCTTATTTTCATATTGCAATATTGTATATTCAAGACCTGAAACGCTCTCCAATGCAGTATCATCAGACACATTATTCCTTGTTTTAACAATCAATCTATCCTCCACTGCATTGGGATTGTTTTTATTTGCGTTTGCTTCAAGAGAGTCGGAGTCCGATTCATATTCAGCATTCATTTCTTCAACTCTATTACTGAAAAGTGAAACGCTTTTTCTTTCAATTTCTGCCGCTATTACACTTTGACAAGGCGCAAATACGGAAATTAACAATGTTATAGCTAAAACTGCACTTACCGTCTTTTTCATAATCCACCCGTTTCTATAATTATTGTTGTATTTAATATATAATAAAGAATTATAAAAATCAGTAAATTTGCAAAAATGTGCCGTTTTTTATGTAAAATCGGTAAAAGAAAAGAGCGCACACAAAAATTTGTGTACACTCCGGTTTTATTTTTTGAATACCAATGTTGAAGTGAAGGTTTTTTTATCGTCATCATAATGCCATTCGTATTCGGCATTATTTTTTTGTGCATATTTTTCTATCAGCCTCATTCCGTAACCGTGTGAAGATTTATCCGCCTTGCTTGTAACGATTTTGCCACCGTTTGTTTGCGGCTTTGCGTCGCAGGAATTTGTAACCGTCATCACATCAAAGCTGTTCACCCGGCGCAATGAAAAAGTAATTTGCTTTGCCTCGCTTTTTGCCGCGGCTTGCAGTGCATTATCAAGCAAATTGCAAATGATGATTGATAAATCGCTTTCATCAATATAGTCAAGATTTGCCGTTTTAACCTCGGTATTAAGCTCAATTTTTTCAGCGGAGCATTCAACCTTGTATTTGCTCAAAAGCAAATCGAGCATTTTGTTATCCGTCAGCCTAATAACCTGATACTTTTGTATATCATCTGTTATGCTTGAAATATAGTTGTGTATTGCGTCCGCATTATCCATTGACGCAATGGCGGCATAGTGGTTTTTAACATCGTGAACAATCATATGCATATCGTTATTTTGGCTTTCCAGCACCTGCATATATGAATTGTTCAGCTCTACAAATTGCTGTTCTTTTTCATATTCCTTGAGCTTTCTGTCCTGCTCATCAAGCAATCCGTAATAAATAAAAATACCTATGCACATTATTGTGTTAATAATCGAAATGATTATATATGTATTAAATTCAGCCTTTGTAAACTGATATTTATCTTCCAAAGACACAAACTGGGCGCTGAAACATAAGGATATAAAAGGATAAATAAACAGCGGCAAGAACTTTTTGTTTCCATTAAGTTCCTTATGCTTAATCAGTAATACAAGCAGCTGAACAAGAATAAAGTTGATTATCTTTGAGCTTATTGAAAGCAAAATACTTTGTGGGTCACCGAGCGTTTTTTCCTGAGTAATTGCAGTATATCTTGAAAATACAAATAAATAGAAAACGGCCTCGGATATATAGTTAATCATTGTGAGATAAATGGTATAGATTACCTGCTTATAAATTTTTTCTTTATATCCGATAAACATAGTTAAAAAGTAAATTAAAAAAGAAACTATACTGTTTACCGCAAGATTTTCAAATGCCAAATATAATGCCATCGCCGCAATATACAGCGGAAAAGTACAGGCGATGATTTTAGAATATTTCATTTTCTTATCCATTACTCTGTTGCAAAATGAAACGGTAATTAAAAATTCAAATACATAGACAATTCCTATACTCAAATATTGCATTACTTGCCCTCCATAAATCTGACAAACGCTGTATGAAAAGCTGTTTGCTTACTGCGTGAAACGGGAATTTTATATTTGCCGTCAAGCACAATTCCCGTGCGCTCGTATGCAGATATTCGGTTTAGGTTAACAATATAACTTTTGTGCGGCTGTGCAAAAACCGAACTTACAAGCCTATTCTTAAAATAATCAAGTGTATAAGTGGTATAGTATTCCCTGTCATCTGTTACGATTTTTGTTTTTCTGCGTTCAATTTCAATATATACAATGCTTTCGGCTGTAATTCTTACCTGTGACTTATCATCACGAATATAAAAGCTGATTGTACTGTTATCAATTCTTTCAAGCGCGTTATCAATCCCGTTGAAAAAGCGCACCTTATCAATAGGTTTTTCAAAAAATCGGGCAGCATTCAAATTAAGGGCAGAATCAAGATATTGGCCGTGTGCCGTAAGATAAATAAGCACAATTTGCTTATTACGCTTACGCAAAGCTTCACCAAGCTTAATTCCGTCAATATTCGGCATTTCAACATCAAGAATAGCGATATTAAATTTTTCATCACTTTCAAGTACAGCCTGTCCGTTATCAAATGTTGAAATATCGAGAGAAAGATTTTTGCTCAAAGCGTACTCGTCAAGCAAATTCTTAACTTCATCAACTATATTCAAATTATCATCACAAATTACGATTTTCATATTATCAC
>CAVLCX010000135.1:1407-5328 GCA_963661525.1 bacterium | reverse complement strand
GGCTTACTACTGCAGAAGCTTTCATTGTGCCGATACCGCCGCAAAGGCCGATACACGCAAGCCCAAGCATACCAAAGCCCATTTTTAAAACATAAGCTTTTGCATCTTCAGGGGCAGTTGCAACATTAACTGTTTCGTAAATATTATTTGCAAGTGACGGAAGTGCAAGCTCACATATGGCTTCAACAATCATACCAAGCGCACTGAGAAATGCAAGAAAGCCAAGTCCTTTAAGATACTTTCCTAATTTTTTTAACATTCGCTTTCATCTCCTTTTTCGCGGCAATCACCGCATTCTTCTAATAAATTATCAATTGCTGTTTGCAAATAATGTGCAAACTCACTGGCTGTATCCCCCTCCATTCCTTTTGTAATCACAGCCTCAAGCTCATCCATTTTTGCTCTTATGTTTTCCGGCACAGCCTTCGCCTTATTTGTTGGGTAAAGGTGCATTATTCTTGCGTCCTTTTCATCTGGCTTTTTTAAAATAAAGCCGGCTTTTTCCATTCTTTTAATTGATACGCTCATAGTCGGCAGTGAAACACCGCACGAACTTGCAAGTTTACTTGAAGTAATGCCCTCATTTTCAATCAATGCAAATATAATATCCTGCTGGCCTGAATAAAGCCCCTCTTGTGCAATAACCTCGTTAAACCTGCAACGAATCAAGCGTGACAAAAAATTAACTCTCGGCCCTACAAGGTTTTCCGGGGGTGCCTGCCTGCGCTTATAATTCATTATTTCACCACACTTTCTGCCTAATTTTCTATTTAATATTGCTTTTTAAATAATGTTAGCCAACTAATATTAGCCGACTAAACAATATTTTAGCACAATTTAACAAAAAGTCAAGAATAATATTGTAAACGATATATGAATGTGATAGAATACCAAATCGAACAAGCACAAACTATCGTTATATAAATATGTATAGGTGAAATATGGATTATAATTTATATGATATTAACACAATAAAAAGAATACTATCCAAATACGGATTTACATTTTCAAAGGCACTTGGGCAAAACTTTTTGATTGACCCAGATGTATGTCCCAAAATGGCAAAATCACTTAATGCGGATGATAAAACAGGCATACTTGAAATCGGCCCGGGCATAGGTGTGCTTACAAAAGAGCTTGGAAAAGTTGCAAAAAAAGTAGTTTCAATTGAGCTTGATAAAAGGCTTTTACCTGTGCTTGAAGAAACGCTCGGCGATTATGATAATATCGAAATAGTAAACGGCGATGTAATGGAACTTGATTTAAAAGCTTTGATAGAAGAAAAGTTTGAAGGTTGCAGCAATATAAAAGTATGTGCAAATTTACCTTATTATATTACTTCGCCGATAATAATGATGCTTCTTGAAAGCGAACTTAACATTGACGAAATAGTTGTAATGGTGCAAAAAGAAGCAGGCGAAAGGCTTTGTGCAAAAGTAGGTACAAGGCAGGCAGGCGCAGTCAGCGTTGCAGTTAATTTTTATGCAGACGGCGAAATTCTTTTTGATGTGCCGAGGGAAAGCTTTATACCAAGCCCAAAGGTAGACAGCGTAGTTATCAAGCTGAAAATAGGCAATGAATGCAAATATGAAATTGAAAACAAAAAGAAATTCTTTTCTGTGGTTAAATGTGCATTTGCACAAAGAAGAAAAACTGCATTAAACAGCATTACTAACACAATGGGTGTACCTAAAGCAAAGCTAACTGAAATTTTTGAAGAATTAGGATTGGAAATTAACATCAGACCTGAAAAGCTGACTATGGAAAATTTGATTGAACTATCAGAAAAAATATGAAAGGATAAAAGCCGTATATGAAAGATAACACAAAAGTTTTTGAAGATTACAGTGTACCGAAAGCGGTATGCACAATGGCATTGCCGAGTATGTTGAGTATGCTTATAAATATAGTATATAACCTGGCGGATACATTTTTTGTAGGCCAAACGGGTGACAGTAACCAAGTAGCCGCAGTTTCCGTTTCAATGCCGCTGTTTTTGCTGTTTATTGCTATGGGCAACCTTTTCGGTGTCGGCGGATGTGCATTTGTAAGCCGCTCGCTCGGTGAGGGTAAAAAAGACAGAGTTAAAACCATAAGCGCATTTTGCATTTATTCCGCAATCGGCGTCGGCGTTTTGCTCGGCGCAATATTTCTTATATTTAAAAACCAAATTCTTATGCTTGTAGGCGCAAGCGAAAATACGGTTGGTTTAGCGGCAGATTATCTCAAGTGGGTGGCAATCGGCGCTCCGTCAATTGTACTTGCAATTACTTCATCTAACCTTGTAAGAGGTGAGGGTGCGGCAAAAGAATCAATGATAGGTTCGGTTATCGGCCAAATCACCAATATTATACTTGACCCGATTTTCATTCTTCACACCGGGGATAAACTTTTTGGCATTACAATGCCTTTTGGGCTTGATATGGGTGTAGCAGGCGCAGCAATTGCAACTGTTATCGGCAATATCGTAACTGTGCTTTACTTCCTTATCTATTTCCTTAAAGGTAAAAGTATATTAAGCATTACACCGGCACGCTTTTCTATGAAAAACGGAGTAGCAAAAGGTGTTGTTTCAGTTGGGCTTCCTGCCGCAATTAACAATCTTTTGATGAGTATAAGCAATATTATTGTAAATGTCGTTCTTATAAAATACGGTGATAACGCTGTTGCTTCAATGGGAATTGCAATGAAAGCAAATATGCTTGTAGTAATGCTTCAAATAGGTCTTGGCCAAGGTGTACAGCCGCTTATAGGCTACTGCTACGGTGCGCAGAATTACAAAAGAATGAAAAAATGCCTGCATTTCAGCATTATTTGCAATGTAATTATAGGCTCGGTTATGACAGGCTTTTACCTTTTGTTTAGGCAAAATGTCATTGAAATATTTATTAACGATGCCGATGTTATCAATCTCGGTGTTAAAATGCTTCTTGCACTTATGGCTCCCGGCCCTGTTATCGGAATTATGTTTGTACTCAACTTCTCATTTCAGGGAATGGGAAAAGGTGTGCAAAGTATGGTGCTGTCACTCGGCAGGCAAGGTCTTATTTATGTGCCGATGCTGTTTATTATGAACAAATTTATCGGGCTTGAAGGTGTAATTTGGGCGCAGGCAATAGCAGACTTTTGCTGTGTAATTATGAGTGTTATAATGTACGCATTTGTTAGTAAAGGAATTAAAAAGCGAGAAAGCTCACTTGTAAAATAATATAACAGAAACAAAGCGTTGGAGATTTGATTTCTCCAACGCTTTTACTTATATATTCTTATTATGTTAAATCCGCAACATTTACGCTTTCAATATAATCAGGGACATCAAATTTTCTGTCTTTAAAATAATATTGCCTGTCATCTTCCGTAATTTTGCGCAGAACTCTGCAAGGATTGCCTACTGCAATAACATCAGATTCAATATCCTTTGTAACCACACTGCCTGCACCGATTACAACATTATCGCCGATATGCACGCCCGGGCAAATTACAACGCTTCCGCCAATCCAGCAATTATTGCCGATTGAAACATCAATTCCGTATTCATAGCCTGAATTTCTGCTGTCGGGATGAACGGGATGCCCTGCTGTGTAAATTGAAACATTAGGTGCAATCAGCACATTATTACCTACCGTCACCCTGCCTACATCAAGCACGGTGAGATTATAATTAACCCAAAAGTTATCACCTACAAAAATATTTTCGCCATAATCACATCTAAAAGGTTGCTCAATAACAAGCCCTTTGCCTGCACTGCCGAGAATGGAGCGCAAAACTTCTTCTCTCCCCTTTTCATCATCGGGTTCAAGCTCATTATACTTTTTTATCTTTTTCTTACATTCCATTCGCTTTTCGGCAAGTCCGTCAAGCCAAGCCTTATATGGCAAATTAGCCTTCATTCTTTCTTCCTGAGTCATACGGTATTTCTCC
>CAVLCX010000135.1:0-1397 GCA_963661525.1 bacterium | reverse complement strand
GCTTAAAGGTTCGGCAATGCAAGCGCCAAAATATCCCCAAAGCGGAATAAAAAGATAAGCGGCGGCAATTTTGGAAGCAAGTTCCATTGAGCTTGATATGATAGGCGGCATTTTTCTGTCAACAGATTGAATTGAAAAGCGAAGTGTAAAAAGAAGCCCCAAAACAAAATAGAAAGGTGCATTTACTCTTAAATACATCTGCGTGTTATCAAACATAACCTGTGACGCACTGCCGGTAACAAGCCTTGCAATTTGCCCGCCGAAAAACCACAAAATAAAAAAGGTAAACACTGACCAAATAAGCGAATATATTGTGCTGTATTTGATTGAAGCCTTAATTCTGCCGATTTTTAGTGCGCCGTAATTTTGGCCGACGAAAGTTGAACACGCTGTTCCGACAGTAACAAGAGGCTGCATAAACATCTCTGCCACTTTTCTTGAACCCAAATGCGCCGCAATAATATCTTCACCCAGTGCGTTAATTGAGCCTTGCATTATGATTGAACCGATAGAAAAAATCGAATTCATCACAGCCATTGCCATTCCGGCAGACATCATATTTTTAAACAAAGAAGCTGAAAAGTGAAAATCGTTCTTTTTAAGCCTGATTATTTTAAAATTTTTCAAAATAACAACAAAGCATAAAATTACAGATAAAAGCTGCGCCAAAACAGTTGCAACAGCCGCGCCTTTAACACCCATATGCGTAAATTTAATCAGCACATAATCAAGAATAATATTAAGCACGCTTGAAAAAATCAAAAAATAAAGCGGCGTTTTACTATCCCCGAGCGAGCGCAAAATAACAGCTTCAAGATTATAAAGCATAGGCACAATAATAAATACCAAAATAACAGAAATATAACTGTTTGCTTCATTAAGCCTTGCCGCCGGTGTATTTAATGCCTGAAGCATAGGCCTGCTCATAAAAATGCTGAATATACAAACTATCAGCGAAAACAAAACATTTATTGAAAGTGAAATTGCAATGCTCTTTTTAAGTTTTTTAAAATCTTTTGCACCAAAGCACTGTGCAATTATAATTCCAAATCCACCGTTAAGCCCCCAAGCAAAGCTTAAAACAAGGCTGTTTATTGTGGAGCTTGCGCCGATAGCAACAAGTGCATTATCACCCAAAATATGCCCTGCAATTGCTGTATCTGCAAGATTATAAAATTGCTGAAAAACATTGCTTAAAAGCGTGGGAAAAGCGAAAAACAAAAGAAGTTTTGCAACATTGCCCTGTGTTAAATCCTTAGTCTTTGCCATAAACTATTTCTTTTTATCCTTTTTTCTGTTTCTTAAAACTATCATAAATATCATTCCTGCAATGCCGCCGATTGCATTCATCATCATATCCGTCATAGTATCAACAAGGCCGAGATAGCCATATTCAT
>CAVLCX010000134.1:0-5375 GCA_963661525.1 bacterium | reverse complement strand
GTTGTAACCCAAACCAAAACCCTGCAAGAATTCATATGGACGGAAAAGAACTTCCTTTTGAAATTTTAAACGGTGCAGCAGGATATATCAATCTTCTTGACGCTTTCAATTCATGGCAGCTTGTAAGAGAGCTTAAGGAAGCAACAGGATTGCCGAGTGCGGCTTCGTTCAAGCATGTTTCACCTGCCGGTGCAGCAGTTGCTCAGCCGCTCAGTGAAGTTGACCGCAAGGTATGTATGGTGCCAGATGATTTAGAGTTATCTCCGATTGCGCAGGCTTATGTTCGTGCAAGGGGATGTGACAGAGTTTCATCTTTTGGTGATTTTGTTGCATTAAGCGATGAATGTGACGCAAGTGTTGCAAAATTCCTTGTAAAAGAAGTAAGCGACGGTATTATTGCTCCGTCATATTCTGATGAAGCACTTGAAATTCTCAAGGCAAAGAGAAGAGGAAATTATCTTATCATTAAGATAAACCCTGATTATCAGCCTGAAGAAACGGAAACAAAGCAGGTTTTCGGCATTAAGTTTGAGCAAAAGAGAAATGATTCAGAGCTTACTATGTCACTTTTTGATGATATGCCTACAAAGGTTAAGGATATACCGGAAATTGCAAAAATCGACCTTCTTATATCACTTATCACTCTTAAATATACTCAGTCAAATTCAGTTTGCTTTGCATCAGGCGGGCAAACTATCGGTGTAGGCGCAGGCCAGCAAAGCCGTATTCACTGCACACGCCTTGCAGGTAATAAGGCTGATAATCTTTGGCTTCGCCATAATGAAAAGGTGCTTAATCTTCCATTTATTGAAGGTCTTCGCAAATGTGAAGCTGATAATGCTATTGACCTTTATATTTCAGATGAATATGAAGATTTGCTTAAAGACGGAGTATGGCAAAGATACTTTACATCTTGCCCTGAACCTTTTACTGCTGAAGAAAAGAAGGCTTGGCACGAAAAGATGACTGATGTTGCTCTCGGTTCTGATGCTTTCTTCCCATTTGAAGATAATATTGAGCGTGCTGTTCGCTCCGGTGTTAAGTATATTGCACAACCGGGCGGCTCCGTTCGTGACGGTGCTGTAATTGAATGTTGCGATAATTTCGGTATTGCAATGGCAATGACGGGAATTCGCCTTTTCCACCACTAATATAAATTCATATGTAGGGGCGGCCGTTGGTCGCCCGTTTTGATAGGTAATATTTTAGGTAGCATTTATGAACATTTTAACTTGTCCTGTTTGCAGTGAAAAATTAAATATTGACGGTAAGGCTTTAAAATGTGCTAACTGCCACAGCTTTGATATTGCAAAGCAGGGGTATGTAAATCTTTTGCTTACAAATAAAAGCGGGGACAAAAAGGGTGACAGCAGGGAGTCGGCACATTCCAGAAGGGAATTTTTGCAAAAAGGTTATTATTCGTTTTTGCGTGATTATGTTACTTCAAAGCTTAATGGTACAGTGCTTGATATTTGCTGCGGTGAGGGGTATTATGATGAATATCAGGGTGAACTTTATGGCTTTGATATAAGTCGTGAAATGGTGCGCCTTGCAGCTTCGGCAAGAAAGGAACATAATTATTTTGTTGCAAATCTTGCAAATATCCCAATTGAAGATAATTCGATTGATACCGCAATGCATCTTTTTGCCCCGTTTAATGAAAAAGAATTTTATCGTGTTCTTAAAAAAGGCGGGAGGCTTTTAAGCGTTATTCCGGGTGATGACCATTTGATTGAGCTTAAAAATATTCTTTATTCAACACCTTATATGAATGATGAAAAAGCGCCGCAAACCGAACTTTTAAAGCTGAAATCAAAAAATAAAATATCAGATAAATTTGATATTTCACAAAAGGATTTAAAAACATTGTTTTCAATGACGCCTTATTTTTACAGAACGAGTGAGGCTGATAAAGCAAAGCTTGATAATGTTGAAAATATCGAACTTACTGCTTCTTTTATTATTTTGGAATATGTGAAAGAGGGATAATTTTGGACTTACTGTGTGAAAAATGCTGGTATAATGAATATGACGAGGAAACGGACGAATGTTTTTGTTCACTTGTGCTTGATGAGGATGAATATGTCCGCTTTTGCGAAGAGCAGAATAAAACCTGCCGCTATTTCAGGCCGAGCGGTTCGGAATATGATATTGTACGCAAGCAAAACTAAATAGCTAATAAGATTGAGATGAATAGTTACTATTCATCTTATTTTTTGCTATTGACAAATACGGTGTAGGGGTATATAATGAAAATACCCTAACGGGGTATAAGGAGTAATATATGGATAATAAAAATGAATGCTGTTGCCATAAGACAAAGCACAGAAATGAAGAAGAGCAAAAAGTACTTATCAATCGTTTGAACAGGATTGAGGGGCAAATACGAGGGATAAAGCGTATGCTTGAAGAAGATGCCTATTGTACAGATATTATAACGCAGGTGTCTGCTGTTAATGCTGCGCTTAATTCTTTTAATAAAGAGCTTCTTTCCACGCATATTAAAACCTGTGTTACAGATGATATTAAAGCAGGTAAAAGTGAAACGGTTGATGACCTTTTAAAAACTCTTCAAAAACTAATGAAATGATTTTGAGGTGATATATTGAAGCAGTATAATGTAACGGGAATGAGCTGTGCGGCTTGCAGTGCCAGGGTTGAAAAGGCAGTAAGCGGTGTTGAAGGAGTTGAAAACTGCGCAGTTAATTTGCTGACTAATTCAATGGGGGTTGAAGGTACAGCAAGTGATGAAGCGATTATAGCTGCTGTTGAAAAAGCCGGATACGGTGCAAGCCCGAAAACCGCAGATAAAAAATCAAAAGCTGTGTCTGATGATGAACTTAAAGATATCCAAACACCGAAGATAAGAAATAGGCTTATTTGGTCTGTTGTTTTTCTTGCTCCGCTAATGTATATTTCAATGGGGCATATGATGTGGGGTTGGAAATTGCCTGCGTTTATGCAAGATAATCATATTGCAATGGGGCTTGCACAGCTTCTTTTAACTGTTATAATTATGGTTATTAACCAAAAGTTTTTTATAAACGGATTTAAAGGTATAATTCACAGAAGTCCGAATATGGATACGCTTGTGGCACTCGGTGCGTCCGCATCATTTGCTTACAGTACGGTTCAACTTTTTTTGATGACATCTGCCCAGCTTGCAGGTGACAGTGAAAAAGTTATGAGCCTTATGCACGAATTCTATTTTGAATCATCAGCAATGATTTTAACTCTCATTACAGTCGGCAAAATGCTTGAATCGTATTCAAAAGGCAAAACCACCAATGCTTTAAAATCACTGATGAATTTAGCACCTAAAAATGCGACTGTAATCAGGGATGAAAAGGAAGTTGTTATCCCGGTTTCAGATGTACTGCTGAATGATATATTTGTAGTAAAACCGGGTGAAAGCGTACCGGTTGACGCGGTGATTATTGAGGGTGAAACCGCTGTTGATGAATCGGCATTAACAGGCGAAAGTATTCCGGTTGATAAAGCTGTGGGTGATAAAGTATCAGGCGCTACAATAAACCAATCAGGCTATATTAAATGCAGTGCAACTGCCGTAGGCGAAGATACAACTTTATCGCAAATTATAAAAATGGTTAGTGACGCTTCGGCAACAAAAGCACCGATTTCAAAAATTGCCGATAGGGTATCGGGCGTATTTGTTCCTTGTGTAATGGTAATAGCATTTATTGCATTTTGCGTTTGGCTTGCTGTTGGGCAAAGCATTGGATATGCGCTTGCACGCGGAATTTCAGTACTTGTAATCAGCTGCCCGTGTGCGCTCGGCCTTGCAACTCCCGTTGCAGTTATGGTTGGCAACGGTAAGGGTGCAAAATCAGGCATTTTGTTTAAAACTGCGGCATCACTTGAAGAAGCCGGCAGAATACAAATTGTGGCTCTTGATAAAACAGGTACAATCACAAAGGGTGAGCCTAAAGTTACTGATGTTATTCCTATTAAAGCAGAGAAAAGCAAACTTTTAAGCTATGCATATTCACTTGAAAAGAAAAGTGAGCATCCGCTTGCAAAAGCAATTTGCGATTATGCGCAGGATACCGGAGTTAACAGCTTTGAAACTGATGAATTTAAAGCACTTGCAGGCAACGGATTAGTTGCAAATGCAGATGATAAAAAAATTATCGGCGGAAGCCTTAAATTTATCTCAAGCCAAATCAGTGTTGATGATACAATTAGGGAAAAAGCAAGTTCACTTTCAAAAGAGGGTAAAACGCCGCTGCTTTTTACTTGTGATGATGAACTTCTCGGCATAATAGCGGTTGCCGATGTTATTAAAGAGGAAAGCCCGAAAGCTATAAAAGAATTGCAAAATATGGGCATTCGCGTTGTAATGCTTACGGGTGATAATGAAAAAACAGCCAAGGCAATCGGTAAGCAAGTAGGTGTTGATAATGTTATTTCCGATGTTTTGCCTGACGGAAAAGAGAATGTTATTAAAGAATTGATGTCATTCGGCAAGGTTGCAATGGTGGGTGACGGAATAAACGACGCACCGGCACTTACCCGTGCAAATGTAGGTGTTGCTATCGGCGCAGGCACAGATGTTGCAATTGACGCCGCCGATGTTGTATTGATGAACAGTAAGCTTACCGATGTTTCATCAGCAATCAGATTAAGCCGAAAAACACTTACAAATATACACGAAAATCTGTTTTGGGCATTTATTTATAATGTTATCGGTATTCCGCTTGCAGCAGGCGTGTGGATTCCGATATTCGGCTGGACTCTTAATCCTATGTTCGGTGCATTGGCTATGAGCCTTTCAAGCTTCTGTGTTGTAACTAATGCGCTTAGGCTTAATCTTGTTAATGTTCATTCATCAAAGCACGATAAAAAGAAAAAAGCAGTTGATATTAAACTTAATATCACTGCCGGTAATAATAAGGAGGAAAAAACTGTGACTAAAACTATTAAGGTTGAGGGTATGATGTGTCCGCACTGCGAAGCAACAGTTAAAAAAGCACTTGAAGCAATTGACGGTGTAAAAGAAGCAACTGCAAGCCACGAAAAGTGCGAAGCAGTGGCAGAACTTGAAAAAGATGTGGATTTATCCGTACTTGAAAAGGCAATAACAGATGCAGGATATAAAGTAATAAAATAAAAGTTAATGGCTGTAACGCAAAAGCGTTACAGCCATTAGACTGTCGATAAAGTGGCTAAAGCGCGCCTAGTCGAAATTAAATAAACCTTTTTGCCTCCCTTGCAAATGGAGATGAGTGCAACTTATTGCACTCGGAGGGATTGTGAAAAATAGCTTGGACATTGAGTCCAAGCCATGTTGGCGCTTTCCGTCTTTTGCTCGGGGGAGTGAATTGTGCAAAGCACAAGAGACACGAGGCTCCAAA